>JAYZBJ010000158.1:0-4554 GCA_036338795.1 Pseudomonadota bacterium
AGCCCAGGAGAGGCCCTTGGCGTGCAGGAAGGTTTCGGCGAAGTCTTCTGGCTCGGCTTCCGCGAGCGTCCGGTTGATACGTTCCTGATCGACCGGGCTGGAGGATCCGCAAAGGACGAGCGCGATCGGGCCGAGTCCCAATTCGAAGACGCGGCATCCGAGCGGCGACTGGTAGTAATAGTCCCGCTTCGGTGTTGATTGGCTGATCAGGTCAATCTGGCGGGCATTGAGGCCGAACCGCTCATAGGTCTCTCTGGATTGCGGTTCCTGCGCTCGCTCATTCGGCAGGAAGATCCGTGTCGGACAGGATTCGATCAGGGCGGGCGCGATGGAGCTGTTCGCAATGTCAGCGAGCGACTGGGTTGCGAACACGACGGCGACGTTTTTCTTGCGAAGGGTCTTCAGCCATTCGCGGATGCGCGCCGCGAATAATGGATCATCGAGGAAGAGCCATGCTTCATCAAGAATGAGGAGCGTCGGACGTCCATCGAACCGCGCTTCGAGACGATGGAAGAGGTAGGTCAACACGGGCAGGGTCGCGCCTTTTACGTGCATCAGCTCTTCCATTTCGAAACAGACTGTGTCGGCAAGCGTCAGAGTTTCATGATCGCCATCGAGCAGGCGGCCATGGGGCCCCTCCAGGGTGAAGGGATGCAGGGCGGATTTGAGCGATTCGTCCTGAAGCATCAGACTGAGGCCGGTCAGAGTGCGTTCGGCTTCGGGGGCGGAGGCGAGTGCCTGAACACCTTCCCATAGCCGTGCTTTCAGGTCCGGTGTCATCAGGACACCTTCATGGCTGCAGAGTCCTGCCAGCCAGTCGGCGGCGAAACTTGCGCCGGCATCACTATCGATATCTTTCAGCGGCTGGAGGCTTGGGGCGTCCTCACCGCCAAGGTCGATATGTGCGCCGCCCATGCTGAGGGTTGCCGCGCGGGCCGAGCGGCCCTTGTCGAAGATGAAGACCTGGGCATTTTCATACCGCTTCCATTGCAGGGCGAGGAGGGAGAGCAGCACGGACTTGCCCGCGCCAGTGGGCCCGACGACAAGCGTGTGACCGACATCGCCGACATGGAGGTTCACGCGGAAAGGCGTTGTGCCATCGGTCTGCGCCTGAATGAGCGCTGGTGCGCTAAGGTGCTGGTTCTCGGCTTGGCCTGCCCAGACTGCAGACAGCGGAACCATATGGGCGAGGTTCAGCGTGTGCAGGATGGGCTGGCGGACATTGGCATAGGCATGCCCCGGCAGCGAGCCGAGCCAGGCTTCGACGGCATTGAGCGTCTCGCGAATGGCGGTAAAGCCTCGGCCATTGATGATGCGCTCGGCAACACGGATGTGTTCATCGACGGTGCGCCGGTCAGGATGTGCAACGGTGATGGTGGTCGTGACGTAACCATAGGAGACAAGGTCTGAACCAAGTTCTTGCAGGGCGGCATCGGCATCGCCCGCCTTGTTGTCAGCGTCCGTATCCAGCAGCGCGGCCTGCTCATTGAACATGGTCTCGCGCAGCACCGCGCCGATGGATTTGCGTTTGGCGAACCAATGACGGCGTTTCTTGCCGAGAACCTTTTCAGCTTCGGCCTTGTCCATGGCGATGAATCGCGTCGCCCAGCGATAGGAAAATCCCTGCCGGTTCAGCTCATCGAGAATGCCGGGCAAGGTGGACGCCGGAAATCCGAGGATGGTCAGTGTCCGGAGATGCGCATCTCCGATCATGGGTTCGAGACCGCCTGCGAAGGGCTCGTCGGCCAATACAGCATCGAGGAAGACCGGCAGCTCCGGTGTCGCCACAGCGTGGCGCTTCGTCGAAATGGTGGAGTGGAGAGAGGTCAGGGTCTCGTCATCACCGAGGTGATGGATCTCCGCGAGACAAGTCGCCAAGAGATCGAAGACCCGCGCGGAATGCTGTTCGAACGTCTCCAGCCTGTGACGCCAGGATTCTGCGTCTTCGCTGTCGGCGCGTTCGATCAGGGCCTTCTCGGCACGGCCCGTCGTGTCGGCAGGCGGTAGCCAGAGCAGGGTCAGATAGTAGGAGCTTTCATACCGTGCACCGGCTTCTTCGTTTTGAAGTCCTCTCTCCTGATCCACGAGCCATGAGGCCGCATCCGGAAATGCACATTCCTGATAGTCATGGACTTCGTCTCTCTGGGCTTCGAAGAAGAGGGCCCAGCCCGAACCGAACCGGCGCAGCACATTATTGATCCGCGCCATGACGGAGACGAGTTCTTCTTCCGTTGAACTTTCCAGGTCCGGACCACGGTATTTGAACGTCGTCTGGAAGCTGCCATCCTTGTTGAGGACCACGCCCGGCGCGACAAGGCAAGCCCAGGGGAGATAGTCTGCCAGCAGGCGCGGTGTCTCGGAGTACTCTTTCAGGTTCAGCATGAGAGGTGTTCCTTGTGACGGGTTGAGCGCGAGGCGACGGCCATGAAATCCGGGTCACTCCGCGCCATGAACACTGCCGCCGAATGCCCAAGCAGCCAGAGCAACAGGCCGGGGATCCAGAGGCGGAGCCCGAGGGCGAGGGCCGCCGCCAGCGTCCCGATGGCGATGGCGGCGGAGCGTGGCGCGCCTGCCATCAGGATCGGCTCGGTCAGTGAGCGATGCAGGGGGATTTCATAGCCGTCGGTCATCAGATCAGCGCGCCGCCGCCGAAGCTGAAGAAGGTGAGGAAGAAGGAGGTGGCCGCAAAGGCGATCGAGAGGCCGAACACGATCTGGATCAGCTTGCGCATGCCGCCGCTGGTCTCGCCGAAGGCCAGTGTCAGGCCTGTCAGGGTAATGATGATCACCGACACGATACGGGCGACCGGGCCTTCGATCGATTGCAGAATCTGATCGAGCGGTCCCTCCCAGGGCATGCCTGAGCCTGCCGCATGGGCTGGGCCGGCGATCATCAGTCCTAATCCGATGATTGCTGCGGCCTGAACCGTCCGGTTCACGGCCTTGATGTTGGTGTAGAGTGTCATTGCGTATCTCCTTGCGCGATGAGGGAAAGCTGGGGGCAGGTAAGGGGTTCGGTCATGTAAGCTTCGCCATCGAAGCCGGTGACGCGGAGGGCTTCCTCGACGCGCCGCTGGCCACTGGTGCGGCTCATATAGATGACGACATCGATGGCCTCGGCGATCAGGTCGAACGGCGCGCGGCTTGTGGCCTCAAGTGTGAGCTGTTCGAGGCGTTTGAGCGCGCCGCGCGCGGAGTTGGCATGCAGCGTGGTGATCCCGCCCGGGTGGCCGGTGTTCCACGCCTTTAGGAGATCCAGCGCTTCGGCGCCGCGGACTTCGCCGACTATGATACGGTCGGGGCGCAGGCGGAGCGTTGAACGGACGAGATCGCGCAGCGTTACCCGATTCTTGTGAGTCCGGAGCTGGACGGCGTTCGGCGCCGTACATTGAAGTTCGCGCGTGTCTTCAAGAATGATGACACGGGTCTCCTCGAAGGCCGTCTCGGCAAGGAGCGCATTTGTGAATGTGGTCTTGCCGGAGGATGTTCCGCCGGCGACCAGAATATTGGCGCGCGCTTCCACCGCCTCGCGAAGGCCTTCGCATGTTGCGAAAGCGAGTGCGCCCTGCTCGACATAGTCGCCAAGTCTGAAGGGCGTTGAGGCGGGCTTCCGGATCGAGAAGCAGGGCGCTGTCGAAACTGGCGGGAGAAGTCCCTCGAACCGCTCGCCGCCGCCTGGCAGTTCGGCGGAGACGATGGGGGAGGTGCGGCTGAGAGCTTCTCCCGCACTGGAGGCGACGAGCCTTATGACCCGTTCGCGATCGGAGGCATCAAGACGGTGATCGGAGAGGATGAGGCCGGCGCCGGACTTTTCGACCCAGACGGAACCGTCCGGATTGGCCATGACCTCAATCGTGTCGGCCTCTTGCAGAGCCTTCTTGACGACCGGGCAGAAGGCGGTCCGCAGCATGGTCCACTGACGATCTCTGGTTTCCTGATTGTGTTCCGCGATTGCCATCGCCCGACATCCTTCTGGCTAGTCGGGCTGATACTTTCAGAACTGGACTGATTGTGAGAGTTGCAGCGTAAGCCAATTTACGCAGCTCCATTCAAGCGGGTGCGGTGTTCTGCAATGGAGCCATTTTGGGACGTATAATCTTACTGCAGAAGCTCGTGGTTATCAGAAGGTTTATTTAAAGGCAGACCGGACGGTCAATTTATGGCGATGTAAACAGATTTGGCGCTTCGCTTAACGTTTGTGCGTCTTAGGGTGGAATTCTATGGCATTTCATTTGCTCGATTTCCCGCTTGAAGGGAAACGACATGAAGACCTACACACTTAGAACTGACGAGGTTCTGCAGCGCTATGATTATCTTTGGAAGCTTTCACCGGATCGTTGGGCCTGGGAGTATCTCAGACGCAACGAATCTTTTAGAAGCGATGCGGCTCTACGCACTGAAGACGACATTTCGGAGCGCGTAGCGCCATGTGCGCCGATCCGGCTCTTGCGATCGCGCGTTTCTCAAAGCATCGCGCATCGATGGGGCCTTCTCATCATGCCGGATCCCAAGCTGAATGGTTTTGATGCGGACGTTTTCTGGAGCCGCCCGGTTC
>JAYZBJ010000159.1:0-10099 GCA_036338795.1 Pseudomonadota bacterium
TCCATCTCCTTGCGCACAGCGAGCACGCCCCCAGAGATCGCAAACACGAACACGCCAAACCGGTCAGCAAATGAGATCAGGAGTTCTGGGTTCATGAGCGGCGTATGCCGAACTCCTCAGATGCCGTCCAGAGGCAGCCACCACTACGGACCGCTTAACCCTGATTATGAAGACGTGCGGTTTTGTGATTCGCTTGCAACCCATAGGTGAGCCCCCGCGTAGATGGGCCGCGATGGGAAACTCCCCCGATGCCCATCCTTAGTCGAGACCAAGCTGGCGCAGAATGCGCTCGTAAGAGAACACGAAGGAACGCTTAGAAATGCAACAGACAAGAAAGGACCTCTACCCATCCCGACTGGAAAGCCAGCCGAAGATGATCAAGAGACAGGATCCAGTCGTCCATAGCCGCAATTGGACGAACGCACCGGTAGATAAAAAACTGATCGAGGACTTTGATCGCAATGGTTTCATCGTTCTCGAAAACGTCTTCGATACCGAGGAAGTCGAACGTATGAAATTCACGGCGAATGAGATGCGTGATTTCCCACAAAGCCTTGCCGCCGAGACCGTCATTAACGAGCGCGACAGCGGCGCCGTCAGGTCGGTATTCGCACCACATCGCCAGAGCGAAGAGTTCGACATGATCGCCCGCGATGAAAGGCTGGCTGGGCTCGCACGCTTTCTTCTCGACGACGATGTTTACATTCATCAGGCACGCCTGAACTATAAACCCGCATTCAAGGGGAAGGAGTTCTATTGGCACTCCGACTTCGAGACCTGGCACGCCGAGGATGGCATGCCGCGGATGCGCGCACTTTCCATGTCCGTGATGCTGACGGACAACCACCCGCAAGCCGGACCAGTCATGTTTGTTCCGGGCAGCCAGAATGAGTTTATCGCCTGTGTCGGAGAGACGCCCGAAGACAATTACAAGTCTTCACTCAAGCGGCAGGAAACCGGCATCCCCGATAAGGATTCGATTGCCAAAATGGTTGAAGAGGGTGGAATTGTAGCCCCTGCACCGAAAGCCGGCTCAGTCGTCATATTCGACTGCAACACACTCCATGCGTCTAACGGAAACATCACACCGTTTGAGCGGATGAATGCCTTCTTCGTTTTCAACGCATGGTCGAACCGGCTCGATAAACCGTTTGGCGCTTCCCAGCCGCGGCCCGAACATATCGCCCACCGCCGGGTTGAAGCTCCATTGCCAGTGCAAAACCTCCAGAACCGTCTTGCCGCGTAAGCACTGAAACTTCTGCACATTCCCCGAGAAGCCGACGTGAACCTGGATCGCGTCGGCTTTTTTGTTGTTCGCCACCGCCGCCAAAATTCCCCGGAAAAGCCCGGAACATTTTCATGGCAGGATCGTCACTATAGCGACCCGTTCAACAGATGGAGCCTGATAAAACTGGATTTTTCCCAGGCAATTAAAACAATGAGCATAGCAAGACGTGAAATTACCGAGCCGTGTGAGGAAGCTGACAGTTGCCTCGCGGAAAAACTGCGCGCTCTCTCTCCGATAACTGAAGAGCAGGCCGATCTGATGGCTGAGCTCGAGAAGAGTCGCCAGACGGCAGCCCCCGGTGATGTCATCGTCGAAGCCGGCTCTGAATGCGGAGACCTTTTTGTTCTGAAGAAAGGTTGGCTGATTTCTGAATCCTTTAGCCTACGCGGACAACGAACGATTGTGCGCGTCCACCTCCCTGGGGACATAATCGGCTCATCCCAGGTCCCGTACGTCGTCACGCCCTACCGCGTGATTGCAAGGTCGGATGCGGTTGTCTGCCCTTTTCCCAAGCAAAATCTGGTCAATCTCTTCGAGAAGTCACCACGACTCTCAGCCTTGCTTCTCACGATCGCGATGATCGAGAGTGCAGAGCAGGAAGACCGGGCCTCTGTGTTCCGCCGCAACAACGCGGTCGCAAAGCTCGCTCTGTTCGCGCAGCAGACGTTTGGACGCCTGAAGCTGATGAACCCGCTTCTGCACGACCGGTTTCATTGCCCTTTAAACCAGACCGACATTGGTGATGTAGTCGGCATGACCAGCGTCCACGTCAGCCGCACATTCTCTCGACTGGAGGAGGAAGGCGCGCTCAAACGCCATGGCTCGCTCATTGAGCTAATTGACGAAGCAGCGCTCTCGGAATGTTCCGGCTTCATTGATCGCTACGACAATCTCGATGTGAGCTGGATTCCCAAGCGATAAGAGTGCGCCTGATCTACCTTTGGCAACCTAATCACAAGCACGTCATCGTCTGAGCACAGCGGCTTGCCAAGAAAATCGCGGGGCCTAGTCTCCTGCGCTATGGCGCATACGACCTTGTTCGAACAGAAGTTTCGCGATCCGTTTGTGACGGCAAAAGGCGAAACCCGCGGAAGCGTTGACTGGCGTGGATTGAAAACCCTCTGGCTGAACACGGGCACGCTCTGCAACATCGAGTGTCGCAACTGTTATATCAAAAGTTCGCCGAAGAATGACGACCTCGTCTATCTGAAACTCTCGGATGTAGAGTCGTACCTCGACGAGATCGACCAACTCGCGGAAGGCCCGAAGGAGATCGGGATAACGGGCGGCGAGCCATTCATGTGTCCGGACATTATCGCCATCATGCATGCGGTGCTGGAACGCGGGCACTCGCTCCTCGTGCTCACCAATGCAATGCGCCCGATGATGCGACCCAAAATCCAGCAGGGCCTTCTGCACCTTGCCGAACACTTCCTCGACAAAATGACCTTTCGCGTATCGATGGACCACCATTCGCAAGAGCTTCACGATCAGGAGCGCGGCGAAGGTGCCTTCGATGCCGCTGGCGTTGGTATGAGCTGGCTTGCCGAGAACGGCTTTGAAGTCGCGATTGCCGGACGCCAGTCGCTGGCCGAGGATGAAGCCACTGCTCGCGCGGCATATGGCGAACTCGCGGCGAAGCTGAAACTCGGAATCAATCCAGACGACACCAAGCAATTGGTGCTGTTCCCCGAAATGGTCGACGGCGACGATCCGCCCGAGATTACGACCGCCTGTTGGGGCATTCTTGACGTCGACCCAGACGACATGATGTGCGCCAGCCAACGCATGGTCGTCAGACGCAAGGGCGCAGGCCGCGCTGTCGTCACGGCCTGCACTTTGCTTGCTTATGATGAGCAATTCGAGATGGGTCACACACTCGCAGAAGCCACGGCGAAGCCTGTTCAACTGAACCACGCGTGGTGCGCTACATTCTGCGTTCTTGGTGGAGCTAGCTGTTCTGCCTGAACCTATTCGGTTTTTGCCCCGGTTACCGCGGGATCCTTGAAAATCTCCTCAATGGGTTTGCCGAACAGGCGAGCGATAGCGAATGCCAACGGTAGGGATGGGTCATATTTACCAGTCTCGATTGCATTGACCGACTGGCGAGACACATCGAGCTTCTCGGCGAGCGTAGCCTGGCTCCAACCATGTTCAGCTCGCAAAGCGCGAATAATGTTGTCCATGAGCGATCCCTGCTACACCGTTTTCCCGAACAGGTCCGGCAGACAGGTCGACAACCCGTAAGCAAGGAAAAACGCCGGTCCGACCCAGAAAACCTCAAAGTTATCGATCACCTCGAAAAGCTGCAGAAAGCCGATCACGAATACGCCTGAAATCGTGATCGCAGCCCCCCGGGCAAATCCTTTCAGGTGTTTCAGGCGGGTGTATTCGTCCGTCTCACTCATCCACCGAACAATTGCCCAAAGTGCGACACACACGGGAAGCGCCGTTGCCACGGCGACGATGCCCGCAATCCACTGAGGCGTCTCATCCTTGTTCACGAGCCAGGCGCCCCCGAGAACAATCGCGACATATGCGATCATCGCAGGCCAGAATATTCGATGGTAGCGCTTCCGGGCAGCGTTGAATCCAATTTGCTCTTTCACGAGAGTCTCCTTTGTCTTGCTTCCTTGACATTTAGATAAGCGTCCTTGTCATGTCAAGTTTGCTTGTCAACGAATATTCGTTGCGCGTTGGGACCAAGCCGCTAGGAGAGGCGCTCCATGGCTCTTGCACCGAATCTTCGCGTCTTCAGGCATCGCGCATACCTCCATTATTGGAGCATGCGCGTATCGATCGCGGCGGCCCGCCAAATGGAAGCCATCACGATCGGATACCAGGTCTACGACCTCGCGCGGCGACCGGCCGAAACAGGTGGTCTAGGCTGGAGCATCGAGGAATCTGCGTTTCTCCTCGGCCTGGTGGGGCTGGCGCAGTTTGTGCCCGTTTTCCTCCTTTCACTCGTTGGAGGTCAGGCCGCGGACCGGTTGAACCGGAAGATGATCCTGATCGTCTCCAACGTCGTCAGAATTCTCTTGTCCTTCGCGCTGCTCGCTTCGGTGTTCATGCCCGCGAACAATGCCCTACCGATCATTTTCGGCGTGGCGATGCTACTTGGCTGTGTGAACGCTTTCACACCAGCGGCGGCCAATTCGCTTTTCCCCAAACTGGTGCCCCGGGAAGAATTGCCGACCGCGATTGCCTGGAATTCACTCGGCTTTCAGACCGCCGTCATCATAGGACCGGCAGCTGGCGGGCTCATTTATGGCTTCTTCGGTGCTGCGACTGTCTACTGGGTCGCAATCGGACTAGCCACATTCGCCGTCCTTGCAATTTCGACGGCGAAGACGCCCAAGCATGAAAAGCTGGTGAATGCCCGCGGATGGGCGATGGTATTCGAAGGCCTGGGTTATATCCGGCGGAACCGGATCGTGCTCGGCGCTATCTCTCTTGATCTGGTGGTCGTCTTCTTTGGGGGCGCGAAGGCGCTCCTGCCGGTCTTCGCCCGGGACATCCTGCAGGTTGGGCAGGAAGGCCTCGGCATCCTCGCCGCCTCGCCGGCCATTGGCGCAGCCACGGTTGCCTTTATCCTCGCGACGCGGCCGCTGGCACAGAGGGTTGGTCCCTGGATGCTTTGGGCGGTCGGGATCTACGGCGTTGCAACTCTGGCGTTTGGCCTTTCATCAGTCTTCTGGCTTTCCATGCTCGCCCTGATCGTGACAGGCGCAGCAGACGAAATATCGGTTTTCGTGCGCGCATCGCTGATCCAGCTTGCCACGCCTGACGAGATGAAAGGGCGGGTTTCCTCCGTCTCATTCATATTTATCTCGGCATCCAACGAGCTAGGGGAATTCGAGAGCGGCGTTGCCGCGCGATTGCTCGGCCCAAAGGGAGCGGTCGTGTTTGGAGGCTGTATGGCCATTGTGACAGCGCTCGCTTGGACGAGGCTCTTCCCGCCGCTCGCCATCGCAGACAGGTTCGACAAGATCAAGGAACAGGCTGTAAACTCGGAGAACTAGTCGGGGCTCAAGACCAGAAGCGACGCCTGTTTGCTTTCATGCGTTCGCTCTCCCACCCCTCGTCCTCAAGGCCCAATAACTCGGCAAGCGTCCATGATCGGTAGAACGCGAGTACGAAGATGATCCGTGCGGCGAAAATGGCCGCAAAGACGGTGCCCGCCATCGCCATCGCCCGTAAGGTATGATCGCTCATCAGGCTCCCCTCTACTTCGCCTGAGACGTAGAATCTGGAGCCGGAGTCTTGGCGTACTCTTACCGGAAACCGTTCAATTTGGCCTATTCCGCCGCGACGCGCGAAATTTCCGGAAGGTGTTGCGCGCCGCGCACAAGTCGGCCCGGTTTTGCGCCGGTCGGCTTGCCATCTCGATAAACCACCTGCCCCGCCACAATCGTGGCGGTATACCCTGACGCACGTTGCATGAGCCGGCGGCCACCAGCAGGGAGATCCCGCAGGATTTCTGGCCGATGGAGAGTCAGACGATCATAATCGATGATATTGATATCCGCCCGATACCCTGGCTGCAGCAAGCCACGGTCATGAAGGCCCATCCAGTGCGCCGTATCAGCCGTTTGTCGTTTTATGATCCACTCGACCGGGAAGCGGTCACCCCTCGTTCGGTCTCGCGTCCAGTGGGTCAACATGGATGTCGGGAAGGACCCGTCGCAGATCATGCCGACATGTGCACCCCCATCAGACAAGCCGGGTATGGTCGCCGGGCTGCTGAGCATTTGGAAGGATGGGTCGAGCGAACCCTGCGCGTAGTTGAGGAAGGGCAAGTACAACATACCCTGCCCGTCGTCTTCCAGCAGGATATCGAGGGCAGCCTCTTCGTTCGTCACACCGCGCTCGAGCGCAATCGCCTCGACCGTGCGATCCTTCGTCGGCTCATAGTCCGGTACGGCGTCCAGAACGAACAGTTTTCCGAAGTTTCGAAGCAGGCTCTTGGCAAACGCGTTGTCCGGGTCGGGTCGGCTCTCTAGCAGGCGTTTTCTAAAGTCCGGGTTCTGCAAGGCCTCGACCTTCTCGGCGAGCGGCCTGTCCTTGATTTCCTGAAAAACGGGGTGAGCCGAAAACGGGTTCATCGTCAGGTCGAGCCCGAGCAAAACACCTACCGGCCGACCACAAACCTGAGCACGCATCGGCAGACCATCCTCGACGGCCTGCTCAATCGCACCGAGCAGAACTTTCCAGCCTTCTGGGGCGAGATCGGACTGTGCAAGCGAAACCGAAAGCGGACGGCCCGATTGCTCGACAATCCGCCGAAGCATCGCTGCTTCCTTCTTCGGATCATCAAAGTCCGACACGAATTGGAGCACGCCGTTGTCCGCTTCCTTGAGCGCTGCGGCGATACCCATCAGTTCCTTTTCGCTGGCAGTCAGCGTCGGGGTCGGCTGGCCGTCTGAGGTGCGGTGGTTCAATGTGCGCGAAGTGGAAAAACCGAGCGCCCCTGCCTCGACCGCTGCCTTCGCAAGCTCAGCCATTCGGGCGATATCCTCATCGGTCGCTTCCTCGCGGTTGGCGCCCCGCTCTCCCATCACGAATACCCGCAACGCTGCGTGCGGAAGCTGGGCTGCGAAATCGATATCGAATGCCTTGTCAGAAAGGCTGTCGAGATAGTCGGGAAAGCTCTCCCAATCCCATGGCAGGCCGGTGGACAGCACGGGAAATGGGATATCCTCCACGCCCTCCATGAGCCGGATGAGCCGGTCATGGTCTTCAATGCGACAGGGCGCGAATCCCACACCACAATTGCCCATAACAGCCGTAGTGACACCGTGGATCGACGATGGCGTCAGAGCATCTCCCCATGTCACCTGCCCGTCATAATGCGTGTGAACGTCGACAAAGCCTGGCGTGACAAGCTGACGCTTGGCGTCGATTTCAACCTGCCCCCTCGCGGGAACCTTGCCGACAGCGCTGATCAATCCACCATCAATGGCTATATCCGCCTCACGGCCAGGCGCGCCCGTACCATCGGCGACAAATCCATTGCGAATTACGAGTTCATGGGTCATGGGCGTTTCCTCCGGAATGCCAGCTTGGCGCTGATCAATTTCCACTTGAGGAAACGCGGTTCACCCTTGGTAAGTCAATTGCGATCAGGTCGCCGGACACGACCCGTTTTCGTCAAAGCCATCTCCGATATCATCGAAGATATTGCCCACTGTGGAAACACCTGACTGGATCATTTCAGCCTTTTCGCTGTCGGGGTTGGCCATGCTGTCTCGCATCATGGCTCCGACAATGTCGTCGGCCGAGCCACCTGTCTCGCCCATTTCGGCAGCGACTGAAGCCATCACATATTTGACCGCCTCTGCGTCTTCGTCGGAAATGCCATCGACGCTAGCTACCACGCAATCGCAGAAGCCATTTGCGTCGGTGCCCATTTCGGTAATTTCTTCGACGCCCTCAGGGTCCGCCGCGATAATGAGACAATCGCTCTTCAGGCCCGCCTCCGTATTGGTGCCTTCTTCTGAGGTGCCACCACATGCGGCCAGGCAAAAAAGACCGGCTGTCATCAAGAGCGTATATTTCATGCTTCGTCCCCGAGCTGTTTTTTGAATTGGTCGGCAGTCGAGCGTAGGCACGGGCGCTTGTCCAGCCTTATGTCGACGGGGACATAAAGTGTTTCGACAATTTCAGGCCCTGCCCCTGATAATTACTGGCCTTGCCCCCGTAGAGCGCACCCGGCTTGGCCGCCATATCTTCATAAACAAGTTTTGCCACCGGCTGGCCGTGCTCCAGAATGAACGGAACGTCGCGTGACCGAACTTCCAGCACAGCGCGCGAGCCTCCCTTGTTCGTGCCGAACCCGGGGTCAAAGAAACCGGCATAGTGCGCCCGGAACTCTCCAAGCTCCGGCGCAATCGGGGCCATCTCCGCGGCCTTGGTGCCGGCCACTTTGACGGTTTCTCGCGACGCGAGGATATAGAAGTCCTCTGGATTGAGAACGAGGCGTCCTTTGTGCGGGAAGAGCGGCTCCCAGAAGTCAGCCACCTCATGACGGCCAATGCCGCGCAGGTCGATCAGGGGCGCATGACGTTTCGCCCTCCAGCCGACGGGCGCGCCATCCGAGCGTTCCATATCGATAGATACGGTCTTCTCCGAGGCAGCCTGCGCCTTTCCGCGCCTCAACCTGAGTTGAGCCAGTCGGTCGCCCGGGCGAACAAGCACGGAGAAGGTTCTCGGACTGATCTCAAGCCAAAGCGGGCCGGAATAGCCCGTCGCAATATCGTCGAATGTCTTTCCACGATTGGTCACCAGTCGGGTAAAGACATCAATTCGCCCGGTCGAGCTCTTTGGATTCGCACGCCCGGAGACACCGGGGGGAAGCCTGAGCGATTCCATAAGAGGCACGAGATAAACGCAGCCTGTCTCAAGCACGGCACCCTGCGCTGTCAGGTCGATACGATGGAGCTCGATGCCTGGCTCCTGCAGGACGTCAGCAACTGACCGGTTGGGACCTGGCAAAAATGATGCCCGGATGCGGAAGGCATCAGGGCCGAGCCTCAGGTCCAGGCTGGCCGGTTGGATCTGGTCTGCGTCAAGCGCCTCTGTCGACCGGATCGAGCCAGACTCGAACAGTGCTGCTATATCAGTATCGGGCAAAACGCCCGCTAGCGCATCAGCCATGCCTTGATCCCTTTCAGGAAAAAGGCTTAGAGCGGTGCGCTCTTGATTGGAAGGACTGATCGCCATGTCCACGCGCGATGGAAACGACTGGAAGCCGGCAACGAAGCTCGTTCGCGGCGGCACCATGCGCTCGGAGTTTGGTGAAACGTCTGAGGCTCTCTTTCTTACCTCCGGTTACGCATATGATAGCGCGGAACAGGCCGCTGCACGCATGTCCGGCGAGGAGGAAGGATACGTTTACTCCCGCTATGCTAATCCAACGGTCCGGATGCTCGAAAATCGGCTCGCAATGCTGGAAGGTGCCGAAACGTGCCGGGTAACCGCTTCTGGTATGGCCGCCATCTCAACCGCGATGATCGCACCGGTTGCACAGGGCGACCGGGTTGTGGCCGCGAGCGCCCTTTTCGGGTCCTGCCGTGTTATCTGCCAGACTATTCTCCCCCGCTATGGTGTAGAAACAGAGTTGGTGCAGGGGTCAGATCTCGATGCCTGGAAGAAGGCGCTGTCCAAGCCGACCAAACTCGTACTGATCGAGTCGCCCTCGAACCCCCTGCTAGAGGCGGTTGATATTTCAGCCGTCGCGGAGCTGGCCCATGCCGCCGGTGCGAAACTGGTGGTCGACAATGTCTTTGCGACCCCCATCCTTCAAAAACCGCTCGAGCTTGGGGCCGACATTGCTGTCTACTCGGCGACCAAACACATGGATGGTCAGGGCCGGGTACTCGCCGGGGCCATATGCGGATCTGCTGAATGGATGGAAGAGTTTGTCGACCCCTGGATCCGCCATTGCGGTCCAGCGCCGTCTCCTTTCAACGCATGGGTCGTCTTGAAAGGTCTGGAGACGCTAGACTTGCGTGTACGTCAGGCGAGTCGGAACGCCGCACGTATTGCCGACGCCATAGCATCACACGAAAAGGTGCAGGCCGTCCGCTATCCGGGGCGCCCGGATCACCCGCACCACAGCATTCACGCCAAGCAGATGGAGGCGGGCGGTACGTTGATCGCATTTTCGGTCAAAGGCGCGCGCGCTGAAGCATTTCGTGCACTGAACGCCATGAAGCTTGTGGATATTTCAAACAATTTAGGTGACACGAAGTCGCTCGCTTGCCATCCGGCTTCCACAACCCATCGCGCGTTGAACGAGGAAGAGCGAGC
>JAYZBJ010000160.1:0-6522 GCA_036338795.1 Pseudomonadota bacterium
AGAACAAGCGTGTCGCAATCCAGCGCATTGAAAATGTCGCTGCCGCGCAAGTCATTCGGATTATCTAGCCAGATCGTGGGAATGAGCGCAGCACCGCGTTTATCAAGGTCTCGCAGATAGGTTTTCCTTGCATTCCACCGCACAATTTCCGCAGAATTGAAGAGTGGAATGGATTTCTGGACCGTGTCGAGCGTCTCAAGGAACAAGCCGAACTTATCCCAATAATCCCAAGCGGTACCGATGAGCGCCGCATCAAATGTGGACCAGTCAACGCATCCATCCCAGGCGACCGGCACGATGCTGGCGTTATGAACTTCAAAACCCTCGCGCAGGCGGCTCATGATCAGGTCGTGCTCGAATGCATCGGCGCGGCGCACGGATGAGTCAGGCAAGGTGTTCTCAGAGCATAGATAAGCAATCTTCATGGCAAGTGGCGGATATATGACCTCATTCCTTGCGTCCATGGCGCATGTTTGCGAAGCCAACCTTGCATTTTGCGCAACGAAGAGAGGTTCGCGTGTCCGACATCAAATTCGACGTGGTTGGCTTGGGAAATGCCATCGTGGATGTGATTGCTCCGGTCGGGGATGACTTCCTGAAAGAGCATGACATCCGAAAGGAAGGCATGACGCTCATCGACGAGCCGCGAGCGGATGCTTTGACCAAGGCAGCTTCGGACGCCCACCAAACCTCGGGCGGATCGGGTGCCAATACAATTGCCGGCCTTGCGAGCTTCGGTGCACGTGTTGGCTATATAGGCAAAGTTGCTGACGATGAGCTTGGTACCGTTTTCCGCAATGACATGACCGACCACGGCATTCCGTTCACGACGCCGCCGCTAAGCGATGGTCCCGCAACCGCGCGATCAATCATCTTCGTGACGCCAGATGGCGCGCGCAGCATGAATACATTTCTCGGCGCGTCCGTGATGTTCTCACCGAGCGATGTTCAGGAAGACATGGTTCGCAACGCGGCGATACTCTATCTTGAAGGCTACCTCTTTGATCAGGAGGCCGCCAAATCTGCGTTCGTGCACGCCTCTGAGGTCGCCAAAGCCGCTGGCCGCCGCGTGGCACTGACGCTTTCGGACAGTTTCTGCGTCGAGCGTCACCGCGACAGCTTCCTGCACCTCATCCGCAACCACGTCGACATCCTGTTCGCGAACGAAGACGAGCTGCTCTTCCTTTATGAAACCCGCGATTTTGAAGCAGCTGTTGAGAAACTTCGCGAGGATATTGCGCTCGCAGCGGTGACACGGTCGGAAAAAGGATCTGTCGTGATCGGATCGGGCGAGCCAATCATCGTTGCTGCCGAGCCCGTGGAGAAAGTGGTCGACACAACCGGTGCAGGTGACCAATACGCCGCTGGCTTCCTATTTGGTCTATCCCGTGGCCTGCCTCTCGAGCTATGCGCACGCGTTGGACATATCGCGGCCGCAGAAGTCATTTCGCACTATGGGCCAAGACCGGATACGTCCTACGCAGAGCTGTTGGAACGGGCTGCAATAAAAACTTAATTTTCGGACGCCTCAATGCGTAACAAATACAACACATTGGGCGCCACAACTGTATATTCCGCATACAAGACTGCAGACGAAACCGCGACACTTTTTCCGGCGCGGCCTATATCGTTTTGGCGCCCTTGATCCCCAACCGGCCAACGAAAGTAGCTGTCTTGAGGTATGCAGACATGATTGAAGCCGTCCTTCCGACGCTGCGTCGCTATGCGCGAGCGGTAACCGGTGACCAGGCGATGGGCGATGCGATGGCTGACACCGCGGTCCGCACCACTGCGCCTGTATCCAATGTGAGTGAAGGACGCCTCAGCCTCTTCAGAGCAATTGAAAACCAGCTTCGTGACCTGTCCACGCCCGCAAACGAAGATGGGGCTGTTCGCGTAGCCGAGGCCTCTCGCAGGGTGCTACTCCTCGCAGAGCTTGCCGGGTTGACCGTGCCGGAAACGGCCAGCATTTCGGGCTTGGGCGAAAATGATGTTGTGAAACTTATCCAGTCAGGCCGCGCTTCCAACGACGCTGTTGGCCCTGTGAATGTATTTATCATCGAGGATGAGCCACTGATCGCCGCTCACCTGGCTGGGATCACCCGTCAGATGGGCCACAACGTCATCGGAACCGCAGCCACCGCAGCGGCGGCAGTGAGCGCTTGCCGGGAGCATGCTCCTGACATTCTCTTGTCGGATGTCATGCTTGGCGAAGATGCGACAGGCGCCGATGCGGCGCGGGAAATCTCTGCGCTACACGACATTCCAGTCGTCTTCATCACCGCCTTTCCTCAGGCGCAATTGCGCGGCGCGAAAGGTGAGCCAGCTTACCTGATCGAGAAGCCTTTCCGCGCCAATACTGTGAAAGCGGTGGTGACCCAAGCGCTGCTTCACCGCACGGAACAGCGGCGAGCAAGCTAAGCTCGCACGAGGTCAGCTTCTCAGGTCCTCGAGTGCGTAGCCAAGACGGTCGTGTCCGAAGTACAGTTCATCGCCAACAAAGAAGCTTGGCGCACCGAATGCTCCGCGCTCGATTGCACTGTCTGTATTGGACACGAGAATCTCCTTGGTTTTCGGATCATTTCCCAATTCTGCCAGTTTCGCGCCATCAAGACCTTCTGCGTCGCAGACTGATTTGACTTGCTCCATATCATCTGTCTTCAGCGGTTCCGGCGCGGACCACACATGATGAAAAATCGTTCGGATGAACGTTTCCTGTTCGGCAGCCTCCGAGGCGAGTGCGCAGGCAATTCGGAGAACCGGTCGTGTGTTCATCATCGGGAAGTGTGGATTCATCTTCAAGCTAATGCCTAACCGCGCGCAGCTCCGGCTGAGATCCTTCATCATGTAGGCGCCTTTAGCTGGAACCATACCTGGCGGTCTGTTCCCAGTGCTCTGCATGATCGCGCCAAGAAAAACCGGCTTGTAGACGACTTGGTCGGCGGAAATGCCCGCTTCGCCGAGAGCTTTCGGCAGCGCGTGAAACGCCACGAAAGAGTAAGGGCTGATGAAATCGAAGCAGAATTCGAGTTGCTTTGTCATACGCTATTTCCGTTGGTGGGGTACTAGAAGGTTTCCATCCAGGGACGAAGATCAAGCTCGTGAGTCCACGCGCTTCGGGGCTGGGTGTGGATGGTCCAATAGGAGTCAGCGATCGCATCCGGGTCGAGAATGCCGTCTTCATCTTTCAAGGCGTACCGGTCAGGAAAATTATCTCGAATGAATGCCGTATCGATCGCACCATCGATAATAGCGTGAGCCACATGAATTCCTTTGGGTCCGAGCTCACGTGCCATCGATTGCGCCAGTGCCCTCAAAGCGAACTTCGCGCCCACAAAAGCTGAAAAGCCCGAGGCACCCCGAACAGATGCAGTCGCCCCGGTAAAAATGATCGTTCCGCTTTGGCGTGGTTGCATGACGCGCGCAGCCTCGCGGCCAGCCAGAAATCCGGCAAATGCCGCCATCTCCCACACCTTCCGGTAAACCCGGCTGGTCGTTTCGGTGATCGGAAACCGCACATTGGCTCCAATGTTGAAAACAACAGCCCCGACTGGCGCAACCTCCGTTTCGGCCCAGTCAAACAGCGACCGCATCTCATCTTCCGATCGCGCATCACACCCGATCGCGTGAGCCACATGCCCTTCGCCACGGATCGATTCCACCAGGGGTCGCACAGCTTCTTCGGTTCGACGCGTGCAAATGCAGGCAAGCCCTCCCCTAGCGAAACGCCTTGCAATCGCACCGCCCGTAGCGTCTCCTGCGCCAATGATGATCGCTGAGTTTTTTGCCATAATGTCCGTTCCTCTTTGGAACCCTAGCAAATTCTGCTACGGGTTGTCATCATGAAATGGACCGATCTCGATGAAAACTGGTGTCCGGTTGCCCGCACACTCACGCTTGTGGGCGATCGCTGGACCTTGCTGATCCTGCGTGACTGTTTTCTTGGAAGTTCCAGGTTTGAAGAGTTTGCGGCCAACACCGGCGCGACACGCCACATCATCTCCAGCCGTCTGAAGCGGTTGGTCGACGCAGGCATTCTGGAGCGAAAACCCTATAGCCAGCGGCCGAAACGTTATGAGTATCTGCTAACGGAAAAGGGCCGAGAGTTTGCCCCGGCCCTGATCACGTTTCGAGATTGGGGCAAGAAGCACCTGCCCGTTCGGCGCTCAGTCAGCGCCGCTAAAGGATAAATTTCGACAAGTCGGTATTCCCCGCCAGATCAGAGAGCTGAGCGTTTACGTAGTCTGCCGTGATGGTCACGGTTTCACCGGAACGCTCTGGCGCAGTGAAGCTAATCTCATCCAGTAGACGCTCCAGGACTGTCTGAAGGCGACGCGCGCCTATGTTCTCGACGGTGTCGTTCACGCGAACAGCGATGTCAGCCAATGCATCAATTGCCGTGTCTTCAAAAATCAGCTCAATCCCCTCGGACTGCATCAATGCCTGATGTTGCCTGATCAGCGACGCTTGCGGCTCAACCAGAATGCGGCGCATGTCGTCGCGTGTCAGCGCTTTAAGCTCGACCCTGATGGGAAGGCGCCCTTGCAACTCCGGCAGGAGATCCGACGGCTTTGAAACGTGGAACGCGCCCGATGCAATGAAGAGGATGTGATCCGTTTGAACAGGGCCGCGGCGCGTCGAAACAGTCGTGCCCTCAATCAGCGGAAGCAGGTCACGCTGAACCCCTTCGCGGCTCACATCAGCGCCACTGCGCTGGCTCCCCCCGGCGACCTTGTCGATCTCGTCGAGGAATACGATTCCATCAGATTCCACGAGCCGAATCGCCTCGCGCTGGACGCTTTCTTCGTCAATTAGCTTGTCCGCCTCTTCGCCAATCAGCGGCTTATAGGCGTCACGAACTGTGGTTCGTACTCTTTTGGTACGTCCTCCCATCGCCTTTCCAAGCAGGTCGCCCAGATTGACCATACCCATTGATCCACCCGCCCCGGGGAGATCCATCATGGGCATTGAGCCGCCGGTATCGGCCAGCTCAATATCAATATCCTTGTCATCCAGGTCGCCGTCGCGCAGCTTCCGCCGAAAAACTTCGCGGGTCGAGCTCTGTGCGTCTTCGCCGACGATCGAATCCAGAAGGCGGTCTTCAGCGGCTTCGCGCGCCTGCTCTTCGACGGTCTTGCGGCGTTGTGACTTTACCATGCTAACGGCGGATTCGACCAAGTCCCGGATGATCTGCTCGACATCTCTGCCCACGTAGCCCACCTCGGTGAACTTGGTCGCCTCCACTTTCAGGAACGGAGCGTTGGCAAGCTTGGCCAGCCGTCTCGACACTTCCGTCTTGCCCACACCTGTCGGGCCGATCATGAGAATATTTTTTGGGGTGATTTCGTCACGCAGGTCTTCCGGCGCCTGCTTCCGGCGCCAGCGGTTTCTCAGCGCCAACGCGACGGCGCGCTTGGCATCACCCTGGCCAACAATGTGACGGTCGAGTTCAGAAACGATTTCCTTGGGGGTCAGCATATCCATCAGGCTTTGAGATCCAGGCTCTCGATCGTGAAATGGGAGTTGGTGTAAACGCAGATATCGGCGGCTATTTCCATCGCGCGACGTCCAAGTTTTTCGGCGTCCTTTTCGTAGCCGTACAGTGCACGCGCAGCGGACAGCGCATAATTGCCGCCCGATCCGACGGCAACGACGTTGTGTTCTGGTTCGAGAACGTCACCAGCACCCGTGATCACCAGCGTAACGTCCTTGTCCGCTACGATCAGAAGTGCCTCGAGCTTTTGAAGGTATTTCTCGGTGCGCCAATCCTTGGCAAGTTCCACAGCTGCGCGCTGCAACTGGTTCGGGTGCCGCTCAAGCTTCTGCTCGAGGCGCTCGAACAGTGTGAATGCGTCGGCGGTTGCACCGGCGAATCCTGCAAGAATGGAGTTGTCATTCCCCAGCCGGCGAACCTTGCGGGCATTACCCTTCATAACGGTCTGGCCCATCGATACCTGGCCATCGCTCAGGATCACGACCTTGTCTTCAGTCCGCACGGCAAGAATGGTCGTGCCGTGCCATAATGAGGATCTGGAATTATCTGCGTCTGTCACGCTGGTGGATGTGGCGCACGCACCACAATTCCGCAAGGGCTGCGACGACTTTAGCCTGCGCGGCTTGCAGCGCCCGCCCTGTCAGCGGCGAGAAGCTGGACGAATTTCTCGAGCGAGACGGGCGGGCTGTAATAGTAGCCCTGATACTGGTCGCACCCGCGCTGGCGCAGAAACGCTTCCTGAGCTTCCGTTTCGACACCTTCAGCCACAGTCTCCATCCCGAGCGTCTCGGCCATGCCGAGAATCATCTCCACAATCGCAGGGGCCTGTTTGTCAGAGTGGAGGCTGGAAATGAAGGCGCGATCAATCTTGAAGACGTCGTAGGGCAACCGACCGAGCATGGCGAGGTTAGAATGGCCCGTTCCGAAATCATCAATTGCGAGGCGCACACCCATGGATTTCAGCGGGCCAATCACGTCAAGCAGGCGATCAGGATCGGAGACAGCAACCGTTTCAGTTATCTCAAGCT
>JAYZBJ010000161.1:0-3426 GCA_036338795.1 Pseudomonadota bacterium
GCCGGTCAGCCATTCGCCCGCATCAATGAGCATGGCGTCGACAGTCTTCCGGGAGGCTCTGGCAATATCGATGGAGAATGCGACGCCGTTCGGCAGGGCGATCCCTGCCTCTCCGAGCGCGGCTCTCACCGCACTGTCGGAAATCCCGTTCAGGGCGCCGTCCAGCGCTTCAACGGCATCTGCGGAAAAGCCAATGGCGCGAAGCAGGGCGAGGCCGTCCGTGTCGAATGCCTCAGGCTGGAGGCGCAAGTCTTTGGTGATCACATCATCCCCAAGCACCCAGCGTGAGAAGGCAGCAGATAGCGGCAAGCCTTCACCAATCGCATTGCTGACCCGCAGAAGGGCTTCATCCGAAAAGCCGCGGCTTCGAAGTGTCTGCCGATTAAGGCCCGGAATGGCGTCGATGTCGCTTGCGGCCTGAAGGGCTGTTTCGGCCTTTTCCAGCACGCTAGCATGACCGCTCAGAGCAAGACGCACAGGTGCACTCAGGTCCACGGCGCCATCATCATCTGCGAATGTCAGGGCGCATTCGCCCGACAGGCCCTCGCTCGAAGGTAGGAAGGGAAGGGCGGCATCGGCGCGTAGTGGCGCGATAACGATGTCGACGTCCTCAACAGGCGCGACCTCAACATCTGCATCAAGGCCGAGCCGCGATACGTCGGCTTTCGTCAGCGCCTTGCCGCCACAAATCGCGGCACACGCCGAAATAAGCGCGCTGCCGCGTTTCACCGGATCCGCCTCACCATGCGGGGCCAGCGCGACCGAGCCTGCGGCGATGCCGTGCAGGATGAGCGTCAGGCCATCATCTGCCTGCACTTGTTTGCGTGCTGCCGCTACCGTGTCGCGGAGCAGGCCAAGCTCAAGTCCCTCAGCCGACACGAATGCGGCCAGGTCGATCGCCATCGCCTGCGAGGTCGCGTCGACGGCGAACTCGCCGACGCACAGCGAAACGCCTTGCGCGCGGGCGGCAGATACATCGGCGGAGGCTTTCGTGAATTCCTCGGCGGTCAGCGTTACCGGGGCTTGCGGTGGAATTGACATTGCGTTGTGACGCAGTTGCCGCTCAAGGCCGGGAAACCCACCCGGATGGCGCAGGCCAGCTTCGATGAGCGGTTCCGGCAGGCCGGATACAAGCGCTTCGGCAAGCTCGGCATTGCGCGGCGCATCGCCCAATTGTTCGACGAGATCGGCGAGGCCAAGACTGGTACGCTGCGCGAGGTCGAGGCTGTGTTGCATCTCGACAGCCACCGCGAGACGCGACGCGACATCATCGCCGGAGTGGCGGGTCGGCACTGGCGCAAGACTGGCCAGCGGAAGCAGGGGGCTGATCCGCCCGGCTTCAATAGCGGCGGCAAGAAGATCGGGGCTGTTTGACTGGCGGCTCATGGCGCATCCTTCGAAGCTTCACGTTTCCTGTCCCGCACGCGTCAAAATTGCCACGCGCGAATGGTGAGGCGCAGGCTAGACGCAGCGTTCCAGATATTGTGAGCCGTAGCCTAACTGGATTCGCGGCGCAGCCTGCTCCATATTCCAGTTCACAGGAAGGTTCAGGATTCGGCTATGCTCAAGCTCTTCACCTGGTGGAACGGTGCCACGCTCGGCGCCCTGTTCGACATCAAACGCCGCAGCACGCTCGTCGGGACCGACGAGTATGGAAACAAGTATTATGAAGACCGCAAGAAGTCGGTAGAGCACCGCAACCGTCGTTACGTCGTTTATCGCGGCCTGGCGGAGCCATCCAAGGTGCCGGCTGACTGGTTTGGCTGGTTGCACCACACGCTTGAAAACCCGCCAACGGAAGCGCCGCTGAACCGGCGCACCTGGGAAACCGACCACAAGCCGAACATGACGGGGACGCTGTTCGCGTATCGCCCGGACGGGTCGCTGAAAGAGTCGGGCAAGCGCCAGAAATCAGATTCCGATTACGAGGCCTGGACACCAGATGCGTGAATCCATCTTCGAAACCCTCATTGGCGCAGTCGTTGTTGCTGTCGCGGGCGCATTTCTCTGGTTTGCGCTGGCACGGGGCGGCGAAGCGGCCTCCGCGCCGACGGGCAGCGCCGAGATTGGCGCGCGCTTCAGCAGCGTAAGCGGTATTGATCGCGGCACGGATGTGCGCATGGCCGGTGTAAAGGTCGGCACGGTGCGGGCCATCAAGCTTGACGTTGAGCGGGCCGAAGCCCTCGTGACCATGGCGCTGTCCAAGGACATCCTGCCGATGGAAGACGGCACCTCCGCACGGATCCAGGCGGAAGGTCTTCTTGGTGGCAACTATATCAGCCTCGAGCCTGGCCCCGGCTTCGGCATGATCGAACCGTGTCCGGAGGGCCAGGAGCTTTTCGGTGAGTCCGGCTGCGGCGAAATTCTCTACACGCAAGGTAGCGTTGACCTGCTGACCCTGTTTGCATCCTTTGCGAGCGGCGGCGGCGACGACTCGTCTTCCGGCGACACCTCTTCCGGCGATGCTTCCTATGCCGACGACTCCTACGCAGATGAGTCCTACGGCGAGGAGAGCAGCGAAGAAGCGCCTGAAACGGACGCTGCAGAAGACGATGCAGCTGGCGACACAGAATCGTCCGATTCATCGGGTTCAGATGAGGATGTCTATCCAGACCCGGTTGAATAGGGAGTTCCTCTGTGAAGCTCGTTCCAATTGCATGCGCGACTGCCGCCCTGGCGCTGGCCGCTGGTGTTTCCATGTCGCAGGAAGGCCCTGTTGAGGAGCCATCTCTTGAGGAACAGCTCGGCATAAGCCCGTCTGGAGAAAGAGCCTCCGAATCCGAAGCCGAGCCCGGTGGTGGTTTCTGGCCCGAAGTCGAGCAGCGCGAGCGCAGCTTTGATGAGAAACAGACGGCCACATTGCGGGCGCTCGACAAGATCACGGGCCGCTCCACCGATTTCGAAATCAAGGTGGGCGAACCTGTCGTCTACGGCTCCCTGAAGATTGACCTGTCGGTCTGTTACCAGACGCCGCCGGAAGAAATTCCGGAGAGCGCTGCCTTCCTGAAAATCGAAACGACGCCAGCCATTCGCATGCGCTCGATGGCGGTGCCGCGTCCGGCCAGCGACGTCGAAGGCATCAGCGGCGAAACGATCGACGCCGAAGCCATCGCTGCCACGCCTGACGAGAACGGCGGTGCAGGCAGCGCATCGGAGCAGGAACTACTGTTCTCCGGCTGGATGTTTGCATCGTCGCCCGGCCTCAGCGCACTGGAACATCCGGTCTATGATGTCTGGGTGATCAGGTGCACCGAGCGTTCGCCCGTCAGCCCATCCGGCCCAGGCAATCCCGCACAATAGAAATCTGCTTTCACAGCGAGCGCCTTGTGCAGGCGCTTCATGAATTGCGCTTTGGGGACTTCCTCAAGCCCGAATTGTTCAAGGTGCGGGTTGTGGAATTGTGCGTCCAGAAGCTCATAGCCGCCG
>JAYZBJ010000162.1:0-3295 GCA_036338795.1 Pseudomonadota bacterium
GGATGGTTTCGCGATCCGCGTCCCAACACCAAACGTCTCCGTGGTGGATCTGAAGTTCATTGCCAAGCGCGCGACCTCGGTTGAAGAGGTCAACGACGCAATCCGCGCTGCCGCAAATGGTCCTCTCAAGGGCATCCTCGGCTATACGGACGTCAAGAACGTCTCGATCGACTTCAACCATGATCCGCACTCTTCGGTGTTCCACACCGATCAGACCAAGGTCATGGACGGCACGCTGGTCTCTGTCCTGTCCTGGTATGACAACGAGTGGGGTTTCTCGACCCGCATGAGCGACACCGCCATTGCGATGGCGAAACTCATCTAGCCAGATTGCGGAGCGTCTAATGCCTGACTTCAAACGCATCGAGGACGCGGACAATCTGGCCGGAAAGACGGCGCTGGTCCGTGTCGACTTCAACGTGCCGGTCGCTGACGGGAAGGTCACTGATGACACCCGTCTGCGCGCGGCACTGGATACGGTCAACGCCCTGTCCGGAAAAGGCGCGAAAGTTGCGCTTCTTGCACATTTCGGGCGCCCGAAAGGCGAAGTAAAGCCGGAGCTCACCCTCCGGCCGGTCGCCTCGGCTTTCGCGAGCGTCCTTGGCGCTCCGGTTGCATTTGCTGACGACTGTGTCGGCGAGACCGCTCAGAACGCCATTAACTCAATCCAGGGCGGCGGCGTCGTCCTGCTTGAGAACACGCGTTTCAAGCCGGGCGAAGAGAAAAATGATAACGCACTAGCCGCCGAAATGGCAAAGCTGGGCGATCTCTACGTCAATGACGCGTTTTCGGCAGCCCACAGGGCCCACGTCTCGACAGAAGGCCTTGCTCGCCTCCTGCCGGCTTACGCTGGTCGCTCGATGGAGCGAGAGCTTGATGCCCTCGAAAAGGCACTTGGCGCTCCTGAGCGCCCTGTGCTCGCCGTCGTTGGCGGTGCAAAGGTTTCAAGCAAGATCGATCTCCTGAAAAACCTTGTTGAGAAGGTGGACGCGCTCGCGATCGGTGGAGGCATGGCCAACACCTTCCTCGCCGCACGCGGTCACCCCGTCGGCAAGTCGCTGTGTGAGCACGATCTCGCGGATACGTGCCGGGAAATCGAAGCCCGCGCCCGCGATGCGGGTTGCGATATCATTCTCCCGCAGGACGTTGTCGTGGCCAAGGAGTTTGCAGCAAACGCCGCGAACCGGACATGTTCGACGGCAGAAGTTGCCGACGATGAGATGATCCTCGATGCGGGGCCGCAGACAGTTGGGCTAGTTGCGCTGGCCATGGACGCTGCGAAGACGCTGGTCTGGAATGGCCCGCTGGGCGCGTTTGAGACCGAACCGTTCGACAAAGCGACGGTGGCAGCGGCGCGTGCGGCAGCGGAACGAGTAAAGTCTGGCAAGCTGATTGCGGTTGCTGGCGGTGGCGACACGGTTGCCGCGCTCAATCACGCTGGCGTCGCGGGTGATTTCAGCTTTGTCTCAACAGCTGGCGGCGCGTTCCTTGAATGGATGGAAGGTAAGGTGCTTCCGGGGGTGGAAGCGCTCCAAAATGGTGCACAGTAGAATAAACGCTGGGAAGGGAATTTAGGTCTATGGCCAACCAGGAGATGGCGAAGCAGGTCGCCAGTAAAGACGGTTTTATCGCCGCACTCGATCAGTCGGGCGGCTCCACGCCCAAGGCCCTCCGCCTGTATGGCGTTGAAGAGGATGCCTATTCAAACGACGAGGAAATGTTCGGTCTCATCCATGAGATGCGTGCCCGGATCATCAAGTCCCCGGCCTTCAATGGGGACAAGGTGATGGGTGCGATCCTTTTCGAGCGCACCATGGATGGTGAAATCGACGGGACACCCACTGCAACATATCTATGGGAAACCTGTTCGGTCGTTCCTTTCCTTAAGGTCGACAAGGGACTTGCTGACTCCAAGGATGGCGTGAAGGTGATGAAGCCGATGCCAGACCTTGATGCCCTGCTTGAGCGGGCTGTCGCCAAAGGTATTTTCGGTACGAAGATGCGCTCGGTGATCGACGAAGCGAATGCCGCAGGTATCGCCGCTGTTGTGCACCAGCAGTTCGATATTGGCCGTCAAATCCTTCAGCATGGCCTTGTCCCGATCATCGAACCGGAAGTGACGATTTCCATCTCCGACAAAGCGGAAGCCGAAGAAATTCTTCTGGTGGAAATCACCAAGCAGCTCGACGCACTCGCAGCAGACCAGCAAGTCATGCTGAAGCTTACGCTGCCGGAGAAAGAAAACCTGTACAAACCGCTGGTGGATCACCAGCGCGTCATGCGTGTTGTGGCACTTTCGGGTGGATATTCCCGCGAGGAAGCCTGTAACCGGCTCGCGCGGAATACCGGCATGATCGCGAGCTTCTCCCGCGCCTTGACCGAAGGTCTTTCTGCGAAACAGAGCGATGATGAGTTCAACTCCACGCTCGCGGAGTCCATCGATAATATCTACCAGGCTTCGAAGGCCGGCTGATTGATACATCGGGACCAGATGACGGGAAGGGCGCCTTTGGGCGCCCTTTTCTTTTGGTGAATGGGCAGTAGGTTTTCATCATGCTTGAGATGCACCCATCTTGCGAAACATGCGACCGGGACCTGCCAGCCGATGAACATGGTGCATTGATCTGTTCGTTCGAATGCACATTCTGCGATGACTGTGCCAGCCAGATTCACAAACATGTCTGTCCGAACTGCGGCGGGCAGTTCAGCCCACGACCACTTCGAATTGGCGCTGCCCTTCAGAAGTTTCCGGCGAGTACGAAGCGCATATTCAAACCGAGACAGACACCTTCCCAGTCTTGATAGAGATGGTTAGTCAGGCTGCATGACTGATCTGAAGCGCGAACGCACCCGCCTGTACCTCATAACGCCCCCTGATATTTCGGACGCCGGCGAGTTTGCAGACCTGTTTGAAAGAACACTGGAGGGCGGGGATGTCGCTAGCCTGCAGGTGCGGATCAAGCCGCATGGCCAGTTTGATGCCGCGAAAACGGAGGAAGTGGCCAAGCGTCTTCTTCCGGTGTGTCGGGCGAACGATATTGCTCTCATCATCAATGACAGCGTCGACATTTGTGAGTCGATTGGTGCAGATGGCGTTCACCTCGGACACTCGGACATGCGAGTGAAAGACGCCCGAAAGCGCTTGGGCAAGACGCCCATAATCGGTGCGACGGCAAAAAACTCTCGTCACGTCGCGATGGAAGCGGGAGAGCAGGGCGCTGACTATGTGGCGTTCGGTGCGTTTTTTCCAAGCCGGACAAAAGCCGATACGGTTCCAGCAGAAACGGATTTGCTG
>JAYZBJ010000163.1:0-6762 GCA_036338795.1 Pseudomonadota bacterium
AGCGGTGTGCCCGGGCCGAACGTCATGAATGCCCACAGGGCAATTACGCCGATCAGCGCCAGGCCAGCACGACCGAGCCCCTTTTTTTGGGCGTCGGTGAGCGGCTTGTCTTCTGCAGCCAGTCCGGCGGACTCCTCACCATCTGCAGGGTTCCATTTGCCGAGGCGCGGTTCGATGATCTTGTCAGTCACCAGCCAGATGATCGGCAGGTAGATCATCAGGAGCGCGATGATGAAGTAGGTGTTGCCTGCAATGTTGGCGTCATAGTCCGACTGCAGGATTTCTGCGGCCTGTTCAGTGATGCCATAGAGCAGGGCGTCGAGCTGGCCGGGGAACAGGTTTGCCGAGAAGCCGCCCGATACGCCGGCAAATGCAGCGCCAATACCAGCGAGAGGGTGGCGGCCAGCGGCAGCGAACAAGACGCCAGCAAGCGGGATCAGCACGACATAAGCTGCGTCAGCTGCGTGGTTGCCAACCATTGCGACCAGCGCAACCACGGGCGTTAGCAGGAATTTCGGCGCGCCGCGCACGGCCGAACGCATGCCAGAGGCGAACAGGCCGGACCGTTCAGCGACGCCAGCGCCCAGCATGACGACCAGAACATAGCCGAGCGGATGGAAGTGCGTGAACGTCTTGGGCATTTCGACCCAGAGGCGCTGGATATTCTCTGCTGACAGCAGGCTGACGGCAGAGATGATCCCATCCGGGCCAATGCCGAAACGGGCTTTCTGGCTGTCGGGCATCCCGCCCAGTACCTGCTCGTTCAGCGTTGCATTCACCCCGATCAGCGAGCACGCCACCGATATGATGACGAGCGCGATAATGAAGTAGAAGAAGAGGAAGACCGGATCGGGCAATTTATTGCCCGCTTTTTCGACCCACCCTAGAAATCCTTTCGGCTCATCCATCGTGCTTTGATCTGACATGCCCTGACCCTTTACAATTTTGTAGCGGCGACCCTAGCCGCGCTCACCTGCAGAAGGCAATCCAGCGTTTGCCTTTCATTCAGTTGCGAGATCGGGTAGGCGAGCGCGATTGAACAATCTACCCGACAGGGCGATCACACATGCCACTTTCGCCAGCAGACGAAGCCGCACGCAGGCGGACTTTTGCCATCATCTCCCACCCGGACGCCGGTAAGACGACGTTGACGGAAAACCTGCTTCTTGCGGGTGGTGCCATCCGGCTCGCAGGACAGGTCGCTGCCCGTGGCGAGCGGCGGCGTACCCAGTCGGACTGGATGAAGATCGAACGCGATCGTGGCATCTCGGTATCTGCGTCCGTCATGACGTTTGAGCACGAAGAACTTGTCTTCAACCTGCTCGATACGCCTGGCCACGAAGATTTTTCAGAGGATACCTATCGCACGCTGACGGCAGCGGATTCGGCTGTCATGGTTCTGGACGCTGCCAAGGGCATTGAGCCGCAGACGCTGAAGCTGTTTGAAGTCTGTCGTATGCGGGATATCCCGATCACGACCTTCATCAACAAGATGGACCGCGAGGCGCTGGATCCGCTCGAACTGCTGGACGAAATACAGGACAAGCTGCAGCTAGACACGTCGCCGCTCTACTGGCCGGCCGCATCTGGTCAGCGATTTGCGGGCATGAAGGACCTGCGCAAGGGCGACTTTATCTCTTTCCGCAAGAAGACCGCCGACCAGCATGCAGACGTTGGCCCGAGCCACCGGATCGGCATGCAGGAAGCGCGCGGCACAATCGACACCATGGTGATGGACGAACTCGACGAAGGCGCTGAACTGGCGAGCGAGGCGTTGCCAGAATTTGATGCGAAGGCCTATGCCGAGGGCCACATGACGCCGGTCGTCTTTGGGTCGGCGTTGCGCCATTTCGGCGTGAACGAACTGCTCTCCACCCTGGCGGAATTCGCACCTGCGCCGCGCCCTCAAAAGGCGCACAAGAAAGAAGAGCCTGTGACCATAGATCGGGCTGACAAGCCTGTGTCCGGCTTTGTCTTCAAAATCCAGGCAAACATGGATCCGAACCATCGTGACCGGGTGGCATTCCTTCGGCTTTGTTCGGGTGAGTTCAAACGCGGCATGCGTCTGAAAACGACGTCGAACAAGCAGATCAATGTGCATGCGCCACTGATGTTTCTGGCTCAGGATCGCGAGATTGCGGAAACGGCATATGCCGGGGATGTCATCGGTGTGCCGAACCATGGGCAGCTTCGTGTGGGCGACTCCCTTTCCGAGAACGGCGACATCAAGTTCCAGGGTATCCCGAACTTTGCGCCGGAAATCCTCCGACGGGCACGGCCTAAGGACCCGATGAAGTCCAAGCATTTGCGCAAGGCACTCGAGAGCCTCGCGGAAGAGGGGGTGACCCAACTGTTCACGCCAGCACTCGGCTCGGACATGATCGTTGGGGCTGTGGGGTCGCTCCAGATTGATGTGATGGCAGAGCGTGTTGCCGCAGAATACAATCTCGAAGTCGTCTTCGAGCAGGCATCCTACAACGTCGCGCGCTGGATCAGCTGCGATGACGAAGCGAAGCTTGAGGCCTTCCTGGAAAAGAACCGCTCTTCAACGGGAACTGATCTCGACGGCGCGCCGGTCTATCTTGCAAAGAATGCCTGGGACGTCGGGTATGCCCAAGAGAAAAATCCGGACCTGAAGTTTACCGCCACCAAGGAACGTTTGCTCTAGGCGTCTTATCCCTGCCCGATTTGCGGCCTATCGCAGATGCAGTCTGTTTGTCAGATTGAGGTCTGGGGTATCGGCGGCGTTTGCGCTGGAGGGGATTTCGGCATGTTGCGACTTATTTCTCTGATTCTGCTTTTCGGCGGCCTGGCCGTTACTTCCTATGGTGGCCTCCGACTATACGAGCGGGCGCACACACCGACGGAAGAGGGCGCGGTAAGTGAGTCCCAACCCTTTCGCGACCATCTGGAGGCGGGCGACACTCGGCCATCTTCGACGATGAACGCAGGCGAGGACGTTGTGAGTATTGCCCGTGCGGGCGCGCGCCGCAGCGACGTCGTTGATCGCCTTCGGACTGTGCCAATTGCGCATGAAACGCCGTCCAGAGCCCGTTTTAATAGAGCATTCGAGGTCACCGTGGCGATTGATGCCACCGGAGATGACACAGCCGCCGATGCGTTGCCGGGACGAGGCAATGTTGTGGAAGGGGAGGCTCAGGTCGCGGCGAAGGCGCAGGCGACGCTTTCAGGCTCTGCATTTGAAATTGAGCTCGTGTCGCCTTCTGTGCAGACGATATCACACGTGACTGAAAATGTGTGGCGTTGGCGTGTGACGCCGCTTGAAACCGGCATGCAGGAATTGAGGATCGAGCTTTTTGCGCTCGAAGACAATGATGCGCTCCCCGTGCGGACGTTCACAGATCGCGTGGAAGTGCGAGTCTCGCGGCTGGGCCAGGTATTGGCGACCGCGGACTCGCTTGATCCGGTCTTCATGATCCTCGGCGGGGCAGGGTCTCTGCTCGCCGGGCTGTTTGGAGTGTTGCGGTTCTTTCGCAGGCGCTAGGCTCTAGCCCAGCGAGCCGCCTTGAAGTTCGGCGATCAGGGCATCGATATTGCCATTATTCTTGTCCAGGACAGCCTGAAACTGCTCGCGCTGCTGGATGGCGAACCAGACATCCTGAACCTGAATGTCAACGATACCCCATTCGCCATCATTGATGACACGCCAGCTGACTTTCTGGTCAGGCTCGCCATCGGTTTTCACCGACGTCACGACAATTGCATCGTCAGCGCTGCGCGTGATCACGTCGCTGACTTCCACCTGGGCGTTTGACAGGCTCGACAAATGCTCACGCATCTGGGCTTTTGCGTAGGTATTGAAGGCGCTCATATAGGAGGCCTTCTGATTGTCTGAGAGTTCTTTCCAGGTATTGGCGAGCGCAAACTGAGCGACGCGCTCGATGTTGACGGTCTCGAGAATATCGCCGGCTTCGGCATCCGAAATTGCGCTGTCCTGAACGGCGCTCATGGTCTGCTCGACGGCCACATTGACCACCTTAACAGCGCCTTCGCCACCTGAAGCCGCGCTTGCAGCTGGGGACATGGCAAAGACGGAAGCGATAGCGACGGCACCTACGGCCAGGTTTCGTTTGATAAACATGAAGAACAGGCTCCTTCGTGCGTTCTGCACAGTCTGGTTAGTGATCGTGCCGTGCCTGATGACGGCCCGACGTACCTTGTGGAAACGCCAGTCGAGCCATGCGGTTCAATTGGGCAGAGCACTAAGACCTATGCAAACCCCGAATATGCGATGCCTGAGATCATCCGTTTCCGTCGTCAGACGACGGCATTTCGGGCGCTTCCGAGACGCGCCGGACACCCGACGTGCGGTCGGCGTCTGGCCAGTCAACGTGTATATCCCGTTGCGGTAGCGGGATGGTGATACCCTCTCGGGTAAAGACCTCGGTGATGGCGTAGCGCAGCTCCGATGGGGCGGCGACAACGTCGTCCGCAATGATGAAAGCACGTAGCTGCATTTCGAGGCCATTCGCACCGAAATCCTTGAAGACCACGAAAGATGGCGGATACGAGCGCACGAGTGAAACGGATTCCGCCGCTTCCAGGAGCAGTGCTTCAATGCGGCGTGGGTCGGTCCCGTACCGGACAGTGACGGGCACGATGATGCGAACGATACTGCTCTTGTGCGTCCAATTGCCGAATGAATTGCTCACGAGTTCGGCGTTCGGGACGATAATGGACTGCCTGTCGAACGTTTCGACTTCGGTCGCGCGGACGTTGATCTTCCGGACGACGCCTTCGCCAGAGGTCGTGATAATCCAGTCGCCAATCTTGAACGGCCTTTCGAAAAGGAGGATCAATCCGGCAACGAAGTTGCTGACGATGCTTTGCAGGCCAAAACCAATACCGACTGAAAGCGCACCGGCGATGATGGCAAGGCTGGACAGATCGAAGCCAACCACACTGATTGCGGCAATACCCGCGACGAGCACCCCGGCATAGCCGAGCAGGGTGATCAGCGAATTGCTGGCTCCAGAGCTGATTTGGGTGTGCGGCAGGATATTCTTTTCAAGACCACGCTGGACGAGACGCGTTGCGAGCAGGACTGACGCCAGGGTCAGCATCGCAGACAGTATCTTGCCCAGTGAAATCCGCTGCCCACCAATCTCGGCCCCTTCAATCAGTCGCCTGATCTCGCTCCACAGCTCCTGTGCTGGCATGCCAAGCGCAAGAAGGATGAATGGGGGGACGACGAGTACAATTGCTGCGTCGACAAGAATGCGGACCCAGAACTCCCCTTTGATGGCGGAGCCCGCAGCGCTGTTCTCGGAATCGTCATCCCTGGCCGATGCGTATCTGCGGCGTTCAACAACACCTGACAGGACGCTGAGCGCCGTCGCGCGCAGGAGCTCACGAGCGAGAATTGCAATGAGAAGGACGTAAGAAATCGCCACGATACGCTCGACGAGAAAACGCGAAAGCGTCGAGTAACCGAGCAGGGATGCTACGAAGATGGACAGGCCAAGCAGGGCGAGAAGTATGCGTCCTGTCTGGCGAAGCCATGTCGAGCCAGTTTCCGTGTTGGGCTTCAGCTTCAGTGCCAGCCAGCAGAGCAACCCGGCATTGATCAGCGATAGGAAAAACGTGCCCGACGCCAGGAGATTTGGTCCGGGCGATGTCATCGTCCCCGTCGCCTCGAAAACTGTCTCGATTGCGAACATGATCACGAGGGCTGGAAACGCGAAGCAGGCCGCCTTGGCGCCCGTACTTCCGACAGCAATCAGGCGGAACGCCTTGGTTCGCGGCGCCATGACCGACTCGACGAGTGCCCGGGCTGAAATGACGGCAATCGCGGCGAATGCGAGCGAAATGGAGATTGACCGCTCGATAGTGTCGAGGGCGCCTATCAGCTTGGCGACACCCGCCAGAAAAATTACCGCACCGATCGCGAGACCGAGGCGCAGCAGGAAACTTGTTGTCGCTGCCGTGGCGACGGCTTGCCGGGTGGGGGAGCGCTCGGAGAAGCGGCGCACCTGCCACCGGTAGAACCGCCGGTTGATCACGAAAAGTGCCAGGATAGCGCAGGCCGCTGCAATGCAGAGGATGACAAGCGGCATCGGTTTGCCTTCATCGATCCGGTCTGCCCGCCAATCTGCAATGCCTCTCAGGATGTCAGTCACCGCTTGCGAGACCTTCGGTACGGTGTTGGACCAGACGCTGCGGCTTAGCGGGGAAGGCCCACGGTCAAGCGCCGATGAGACAGCCGTGCGATCGCGGAGCATGGTGAGCTCGAGCGCAAGCCGCCTTGTATCGATCTGGGACAGGCGAGCTTTCGCAACCAATACGGTTGCGCGCGATTTTATGTCCCGAACAGGGGCAAGCACTTCCTGGAGGGCCGGGTCGGGCCGCGTGCCCTCGGCTTGTCGTGGTTCGTCGCCAGCTTTCTGATCGGCGGCGGGAGGAGGCGGCGCCACCTCGAGCAAGGGTTCAACTTCCTTGATGGCCTCGACTGCCCGGTCACGGATGCGGTTTGCTGCGTTTTCAACACTTTGCAGTTCCAGCCGTATGTTTTCGAGCCGGATGATTTCTTCGCTTAAGGTTGCCTCGTCCGCCTCGCTGTTCACCAGGTCGGCCGCATCGGCGACTTCAGCGCTCAATTCCGTCAGCTGACCTTCCAGCCTGTCGAGTTCGACGCCCGTCTGGTCTGACGTGACGACTTGCGCGACCGCATTTGCAGACAGGAAGAGCGCAATGAAAAGCGCCGCAACTAATCGGGCTGGGGCCATCAGGGGGATCGTGCTC
>JAYZBJ010000164.1:0-3861 GCA_036338795.1 Pseudomonadota bacterium
CGTGGGTGAGTATGATTTCGCTGCCAACATTATAGCCAAGTTCGCGAGCCACGCCGGCGCCGATCACGGCATCGTAGATGTCTGCGAACCGGTCCCCCTCAGCGACGCGCAGCGCTTGCCCGCCGCCATATTTGTATTGGTCAAAATATGTCTCGTCCGTGCCCATGACGCGAAAGCCTCGATGGCTGTCGCCGAGCGAAACGGGGATCGTCCAGGCAATGTCATCACGCGCGTCGAGAGACTGGTAGGTATCCCAGCTTATTTCGGCGGTCGCATTGCCCAGCCTGAAGACCGAGTAGAGAAGAAGATTGATCTGTCCCGTCGGCGCACCGACGATCAGGTCTGTTCCGGAAATGGTATTGTCGAAGCCCGCCCGCGCCCCTGTGCGAGCCTTGTCGACGCCAAGAAACAAAGCGACCGAGAGCGCGACAGCAAGTATTGTCAGCACTGCTGAGCCACGCCGGTTCATCAGGCTGCGCCAGGCAAGGCCGAAGATAGAGGTCCCGATCATGCTGAGGCCCTCACCCGGTTGAGTTCGCCAAGATCCAGCGCGCGATCAAAATGACTGGCAAGCGCGCCGTCGTGGCTCACAAAGAGAAGCGCCGCGCCCGACCGCGCCGCTTCCTCATTGAGAAGTTCGATGAAGCGGTCGCGTGCATCCGCATCGAGTGCGGACGTCGGTTCGTCGGCGATCAGGAGTTCAGGTCCGCCAATCAGGGCTCTTGCGACCGCCACGCGCTGCTGTTGGCCAACTGAAAGTTCTGTGACTGGCCGCGCAAGCAGTCGATCATCATCAAGCCCAAGACGCGAAAGCAGTCGACGTGCTTCCTGCGCCGGGTCGTTGCCTGTTGCGCTTCGACGCGCCTTCGAGAAACGGCACGGCAGCATCACGTTCTGGACCACGGACAGATAGGGAACCAGATTGAACATTTGAAAGATGACGCCCATCCGGTCAGCGCGAAGGCGGTCACGTTTGGCGCCCGAGAGTCCACTCATCTCGTCGCCCAGTATGCGGATTTCTCCCGACTGCGCCTCAAGTACGCCCGCAATCAGACCCAGTAGAGTGGACTTGCCCGAACCACTCGGACCACGAAGGAACAGCCGCTCCCCGCGATCAAGCTGGAAAGCGTCAATGTCCAGCAAGACCGGGCTATCTGGCCAGGCGAACCGGAGATCCCGTAGATCAATGGCTTTGGAATCAGTCAAACCGCTAGCGAACTTTCAGTGACGGGTTTCCAGGCGTAAGTTCCGCGGCAGACTGGCCTGTATCAGACAGGAAAACCGCGTCGATGCTCTCAAGTGCGGGATAGTCGCCCATCAACAGAAATTCGACCGTCTCGATTTTCGAGGGATCGTTGCACGTATAGACATGCTCCGCCTCCAAGGCACCATGGTCGCCAGACAGGTGCGTGCCCGAAGTCGTCATGACCGGGAGGCAATTGGCCGACGCGTTAACCGCCACCATGGCGCCCGGAACTACGTAAACGTCCTTGAGCGCCTCAAGCGCGGCTGCCTGCTCTTCAGTTTGAGGCTCGTGCTCGAATCCAACGAGCGAAGCCAAAGGCGCTTCGAACGTGAAGGTCAGCTCATTGCCGTCCAACGCAGCCGCAAGCGTGGCGTGGCCATGGACATGCGCTTCGAGACGGTCGCCCCCCTCATTCTCGTGATCGTGATCATCTTCGGCCGTGTGACCATCTTCATGATCATGGTCCTCGCTTCCGTTCACATCCTCCAGGCCCTCTTCCATGATGGCGCTATCGTTGGCGGCGGTCTGCGTCCCGGGGGCAACCACTTCCTTGGTTGAAGCGTCCTGCGGGGCATCACACCCAACAATCAGCAAAAGGCCACCAAGTAATACTGGGAGGAACGGGGTTGAGCGCATGGATCAGCCTTTCTGCAATCAGCGGGCAATGACGGGAAAAAGCGTTCGCAATTCAAGGGTTGCTATACTATAACGTATTCAGCGGGACAATGCTGCCGCTCCTCAACATGCTGCTGGAAATTGGCAGCCCAGACCGCACAAGGCAACTCAGTAAATGTGGGATTCGTTGCAGGCTCCGTTGTTCTTCGGAATCATCGCGGCTTTTTGCACAACTGTGGGGCTCGTGCTGGTGGCCCAACGCGCACCATGGAGTGAACGCAACGCGTCGCTTTTTGGTCTGGCTGCGGCCGGCATGCTGTCGACGCTCGCTTTCCTTCATATAATTCCTGAAGCTTTTTCGATGACATCGACCGCGCCCATGTGGCTGGCGGTCGGCTTCTTTGCGGGCCTGTTGCTCAACAATGCAGTCAAGGCTGTATTCCCGGAGAAAGATGGAAAGGTCAGCCGGCATGAAGCGCTGACGCCGATCATCGCGATTGCAGTTCACTCCTTTATCGATGGGGTGATCTACGCTGTCACATTCGCTGCGAGTTTCGTTTCCGGGGTCTATGCAGCTGTCGGCCTGACGCTGCATGAATTCCCCGAGGGCGTTATCGCTTTCGCAATCCTGCGTCGATACGGTGTGTCGAATGTCACCGCGTTCTGGTTTGCCTTCCTCGCTGCTGCAGCGACCACTCCTTTGGGGGTCATTGTGGCCGGGCCGTTCATGTACGGCCTCAGCCCAGAGGCAATCGGATCGCTTTTCGCTGTATCGGCTGGCTTGCTCATTTATGTCGCCACGGGCCCACTCATGTCGCCCCTGAAGGAAATGACACCGATCCGGGGACTGAGTGCGGTCGCCGCAGGCGCAACCGCTGCGCTCCTGCTCGTTCTGTCGCCCCTGCATGACCACGACCACGCCGATCATGACCACGACCACGGGCCGGGATCTTTCGTCCCGGACGAGGGGATTCATGATGATGAGACGCACGAGTTCTGATCGCACTGTCCTGAACGGGCTGAACAGACGTCCTTGGGCCGCCGTAGCAGTACTGGCTACCCTTTTCCTCGCCGCGCCACTTGCCAGCGCTGCTGCGCAATCGACAGCCACAAGCACAGTTGGCTTTGCCGGCTTCTTTCCGGCAGGGATCAGGCATATCCTGCCGGGCGGAAATGAGCAGATACTTTTCCTTCTGGCGATCTTCCTCGCCAGTCCGCGCACCGGTCCGCTACTCTCGCAATTCCTGATCTGGGTTCTTGGTCACACACTCACGCTCTGGCTCGTCGGCCTCGGTGTCCTCACCGTGCCAGGGGACGTCGTTGCCTGGCTCGTCCCGCTGACCATCGTCATGGTCGCAGCGGAAAACCTGCTCTTCGGCCGAATGACGAAGTTCAAGACGGGCCTGGTCTTCGCCTATGGCTTGATTCACGGAATGAGCTTTGCCGCGGCTTATCACGCGGTCCCGTCTCAGGGTGACACGGGATTGATGTCCTTGATCGGGTTCAATCTGGGACTCGAATTTGCGCATGCCGCGATTCTCGGTCTCGCCTTCGCTGCTTCCCTGTACTTCCGGGGCGTCCTCAAACAGGCGTCTCGCATGGACCTGTACCGGCCCATGATCGTCGTTCCCGTCTCGCTTGCCATCCTTGTGACCGGAGCGATCTGGACCATTCGCGCATTCACCGGCTGACCGCTTCCCGGCCTTCCGGCATCGCGCTTGCACCTCGGCTTGGTTATCAAAAGGTAACCGCGAGGATGAAACATGCGCAAACGCTTGCTCCGATACCTGGGCGCTCTCCTCGTTTCCATGGTCTCGACCTATTCCGGATCGCAGCGCTATGCGTGGGCAGATACCAGGACATCCTGTAGCCTTTCGGATGTCGCGGCCTGGCAGGTCGCGTTGGACGACCCGGTGGAAGAAGCCACGCCGGCTTTCCGGCAGGCCGTTACCGAAGATTTTCTCACCCGCTGCCCGGAGCGCCCCGAAGTTGAGGACGCG
>JAYZBJ010000165.1:0-8689 GCA_036338795.1 Pseudomonadota bacterium
GGATCGCCACGCTCAGCCAGCGCTTCGAAGGCAATCTCAGCGTGGCGGACGCGCTTGGCGTTGCGCCTGCCCTGGCCTGTCTTTCGCGCATCACGCAAGGCGACGGAACGGCGGAGGACTTTGACCAGGCTGACTGGACGCTCGAGGCGCGGCTGGAGAAGACCCTCGCTGAAACCGGCCTCTCCGATATGCCGCTGGCCCGCCCGATCGAAACCCTGTCAGGCGGAGAGCGCACCCGGATCGGGCTGGCGCGCCTGTTGCTGGCCGAACCGGATCTCATCCTCCTTGATGAGCCGACGAACAATCTCGACCGCCAGGGCCGTGCGGCCGTGATGGACCTCGTCAGGCGATGGCCACGCGGCCTCGTCGTCGCCAGCCATGACCGCGACCTCCTGGAGGTGATGGACCGGATCGTCGAGCTGTCACCGGTCGGATGCACGATGTTCGGCGGAGGCTGGAGCGCATTTGCCGAGGCGCGGGATGCAGCTCGTAGCCGCGCCGCCGCAGAGGCGGAAACGGCGGCGAACCGGCTGAAATCGACCGAGCGGAAGATACAGCAGGCGAAGGAGCGCAAGGACCGGTCGGATGCGCAGGGCCGGTCTGTCCGGGCACGCGGAGACCAGCCGAAGCTGGTCCTCGACGCCCGCGCTGAACGCGCCGAGCATAGCGGCGCCCGTGGCCAGCACCTTGCGAACCGTCAGCTCGGCGCGGCCGAAATGGCCCTCACCAGTGCCGAAGCCCAGCTGGAAATCCTGACTCCCCTTTCGATCGACCTTCCTGCCTGCGACCTGCCCGCCAGCCGGCAGCTTCTCAGCCTTCGCGATGTCTCCATGCGCTTTGGTGACCGTCATCTCTTCGGCCCGCTTTGTCTTGAGATGCGCGGGCCTGAACGGGTCGCGATTGCCGGGGCGAACGGGTCTGGCAAGTCGACATTGCTGAAGCTCATCACCGGTGAGCATTCACCGGCGTCGGGCGCAGTGGACCGCCACACCGGACGCATCGCCCTGCTCGACCAGCATGTCGACCAGCTCGATCCGGATCGCCCGCTGCTCGACAATATGGCCGCCCTCGCCCCGCACCTGAATGATCATGGGGTGCGCGCGCAGCTCGCCCGGTTCGCCTTTCGCGGTGAGGATGCCCGCCAGCTGACGGGTACATTGTCGGGTGGGGAGCGCCTGCGCGCCGGCCTTGCCGCCGCCTTTGCCGCGCCGGAGCCACCGGAACTGCTCCTGCTCGACGAGCCGACCAACCATCTCGACATGGAAGCCGTCGAATTGCTGGAAGCGTCCCTGAATGCCTATGACGGCGCCATCCTTGCCATCAGCCATGACGAACGGTTTCTCGAGACAATCGGCGTCACCCGCCGCATCGTGTTGTAAATGTTTGGCAGCCGGCCGCTTGAACGTTGCGGGGAATATCATATTTCAATTTTTCCTGAAATAAAAACCTACCGGACTTTTCCGCATTACCGACGAGACTTTCCCCGCCCTGCGCGAAGACCTGCTTCGCCCGATCGACCTGGAGGCGCTGCTGTCGCCATCACGCAGCACGCACAAGCCGAAGATCCTGCTGCTGCACGGCTCACTTCGCGAGCGCTCGTACAGTCGGCTGGCGAATGAGGAGTCGGCACGCATCCTTCAGAAGCTCGGCTGCGAAACGCGCGTATTCGACCCGTCGGGCCTGCCGCTCGCGGACTCGGTCGAGGCTGACCATCCGAAAGTTCGGGAATTGCGGGATCTCGTCATGTGGTCAGAGGGCATGGTGTGGTGCTCGCCGGAGCGTCATGGCTCGATGACGGGGATCATGAAATCGCAGATCGACTGGATTCCGCTGGCGCTCGGCGGCGTGCGCCCGACCCAGGGCAAAACGCTGGCCGTCATGCAGGTGTCCGGCGGCTCACAGAGCTTCAACACGGTCAACCAGCTACGTGTCCTCGGCCGCTGGATGCGCCTGATCACGATCCCGAACCAGTCCTCCGTCGCCAAGGCGTATCAGGAGTTCGAAGAGAATGGCCGGATGAAGCCATCGCCCTTCTATGACCGGATCGTCGATGTGATGGAGGAGCTCGTGAAGTTCACGCTGCTGACGCGCGACAATTCAGGCTACCTGACGGACCGCTATAGCGAGCGCAAGGAAACGGCGGCGGAAGTGTCCGCCCGCGTGAACCAGCGCGCGATCTAGCCGCGCTTGCGGGCATCCAGGTCCGGGTCGAGCGTCAGGCCGTGGTCGAGCTGGATGCCGAATGTGTTCAGCATCATCGAGACCTGTGTGTACTGGCCGACTGTCATGACGAGGTCCATCTTCTGCTTCTCGCTGAGGGCGCTGAGACGGTTCCAGGTCGCGTCGGTGATGAACGCATCGGCGGTCAGCTCGTCCGTGGCCTGCAGCAGCGCCGCATCGCTTTCGCGCCAGCCATCGGCCTCCGGGCCTTTCTTGATGCGCTCGATCTCGACATCGGTCAGCCCGCACTGCTTGCCGATCTGGACGTGCTGGGCCCACTCATAGCCGGAGGACCAGTTATAACCGGCCCGCAGGATGACCAGCTCGCGCTCTCGCGGGGCGAGGCTGTTGCTGTCTGACAGGATATAGCCGCCCCACACCATGAAGCGCTTGAACGCCTTCGGCGCGCGGCCGAGCGTGCGGAAAATGTTGAAGACACGGTCCGACTGGAACCGCTCACCCAGCATCGCCCTCTGCTCGTCGCCAAACTCATGATCCTCAAGCGGCGCAATACGCGGTTTATCCAGGCGCATGACACATCCTCCCTGTCGTTTCGATTATACCACAGCCTGAGCGCGAACCGACCCATGAGCAAGGGCTGGGGGGACAAGAAGCATGTTCGCGCTAGCTGATCTTGTTCTTCAGCGGCCAACGGCGACTTAGCTCGACTCGCCTTGCTGCTGTTGCCGCTCTATCCCGCGAAAGTTTGGCACGATCACCACGAACGCAAAACTCCCCGGAGGACGTCGCCGACATCCATCGTAGAAACCTTGCGATGGATTGTTTTTCCTTATCATCGCGTTCTTGAAGTCCGTGAAACTCAATCGCTGCAAACACATCAACCCGCATGGGTGCTAGTCCTGCGTACAGTTCGCTATCGGCGCCAAACTCCGTCGCTATTTCCGTCTGTAGGTCTTTGCCTGTCGCTGAGACACGATGTTCGTCTTCCAGCACCAAATTATAGAGAGCCAGTCGCGACACTCGCGAAAGCTGGGAACGGAAAAGACGAACAGCCGTCACTTCAGCTGGCGTGAATTCTGGCAAGTCACGGACAATAATCAGAATTTTGATCAGGTCTTTAACTTGCTCTCTACGGAACGCTCCGGGTCGCCTTTCCAACTCCAGCAGAACGCGTTCGAGTTCCGCTTTCCTGTCCCGAATGTAAAACTGTCCTTTTTCGTCGTCTCGCTCCAAAGCGAGCCTAAATTTATCTGAATTGAATTGGTCAACGAGCTGACGAAGCTGCTCCGCAGGAGTTCCAGCTAAGACCTTATATTTAGCGATCATCCAGTTCGCGCCTTCGCGCACGTCTGCGACGGGCGAATTCATCAACTCACTCAACCTTCGGGCATCGTAAGGCGTTGGTGAGAATCCCAATTTCCTTCTGCGCACCACGTGCGCATTGACCCGCTCTTCAAACTTCTTTTTGGGTCGACGCTTCCCCGATCGCACGTCCTTGATCATGCCGTTCTCAAAGAAGATTTTCTCAGTGAAGGGGTCAAAACTGTCGAATTGACCGCTGTCGTAATAGCGGCTTTGTGTTCGCGCGCGTTGCCAGAGCGCAATCGCTTGGAAGAGCGCCGCCATGATCACCAGGTCGACCATAGCGCGCGCTGCAAAGGTCAGGTGCTTGGCAAGCGGATTTTCACTGGCGGCCGCATCGAAGGGCGTCTCGATATCGACATTGTAAATCTCCCACCAGTCGACAAAGGGAACCGCCTTGGCGAGTTCAGCGCCGAAGAAACGCAGCCAGTCAACGAACGCATTGTCACTCGACCACTCGTCAACGACCACGAAGGCATTCGTCCATCCCTGTATCTGGTGAAGCGCGAGCGGCACGAGAATGAAGAGCGAGGCGTAGCCGAGAAGCGCTTCATCCTTCAGGTCATTGGCGAAACCGACATGGATATCGCCGCCTTTCGTGGTCTTCAGGCGAGAAGCGGTTTCACGGTCTTCTTCCACCCAGGCCCAGCGTCGCCCAAGCGCCACGGCAATCAGAACGGCAAAACCGATCGGCACCAGCCCCCAAGGCGGCGCGAGCACGAAGCCCATCGCACTCAGAGGAAGAATCACGATCAGGACAAGAAGATGAGGTATGAACCAGACAGGCCCAAGCTGGGTCGCTCCTTATAAGGGAGCTACGAGACGCACCAAGATCGAATCCAACCGACTCGTCCAGACACCTGGCTGCAAAGCCGGAAGGCCGGCCATTTTAATGGTCGTTCGGTCAATAGTCCGTTTTTCCCGAAACTCGTTGAGAAACCGCATCACATGCGGCGCCAGGATGATCACGAAAAAGACCAGCAAGACGACGAACGTGATAAACACGCCGAAGTCTTCCTTCATCTGGAACTTACCACCGGCTGCTGCCCAGGCCAGCGCAACAAGTCCGGCGACCAGCAGGAAGCTCGCCCAGAAACTAAGCTCGCTGACCACATCGTCACGAAGCAGTCTGGCGTCCTGCCCGTCCGAGCGCTGGCGTGCCTCGAGCTTTGCTTGGCGGGCAAAGCCTATGATGAGCGGCACGAACGCTGCGCCAAACATCAGCAGGTACAATGTGAGATGGGAAACATTCCAGCCTGCGCCCGACAGGCGGACAGGCAGTTGACCAAGCCGGCCATCGTCGGAAGCCGCATAGGCTACATAGGAGAGGCCCATCAGCCCCGCTGCGAGATAGACGAAGAACTCTATGAAGCCGTGTTCGACGCGCTGCTTTTCCAAAGCAGACCGCTCACGTGGCGGTTTGCGTAGTGCGCCAGCATATCCGATCCAGACCGCTTCCAGACGGAGCAACTGCGCCATGAGAGCAAACAGGCCGAAAAGGCTGATCGTGACATAGCCGCCAAAGGTCAGCTCATCGCCCCTATAAAGCCCCGTTCCACCGGAAGCCACCATCGAGAGAATGACGGCACCCGTCGCGCTAAGCGCCGCCAGTATCGTCAGCGTGTGCGGGTCGAACCAGCCGTCCGACGGCTCTTTCTTCCAACTGTTCTGCACAACCCACCCCAACCATTACGACCCCGAAACATTCTTCTAGCGCACCTTACCGCAGGTTGAGAAGTCCGGTTTTTGGGGTGGGTGGACTGACCTCGCGGCAGGGGCGAGGCCGGTCTTCAGGCGCGGTCTAGATCTGCAAGGCGAGCCAGGTGGTGTAGGCCACATAGCCGGCCAGCATGATGGCGCCTTCCACCCGTGTGATGCGGAAACCCGTCCGCCCGAGAAGGAGCAGCAGCGCCGTCGCCGCAAGCATCACCCAGATGTCCACCGCCATGATTTCCCGCGGGACCGGGATAGGCTGCACCAGCGCCGTCACACCGAGAATGCCAAGCACATTGTAGATGTTGGAGCCGACAATATTGCCGAAGGCGACGTCCCCCTGCCCGCGAATGGCTGCGATAACCGAGGTCACCAGCTCCGGCAGCGAGGTGCCGACTGCGACAATGGACAGGCCGATAATTGTTTCGGAGATGCCAAAGCCGGTGGCGATGCCCACCGCGCCATCAATCAGGAGCGATGCGCCCCCGATCACCATGACGAGGCCGGAGATCGTGTAGATCGCCGCGAGAAGTGCATTCTCTTTGCTTGCAGGTGTCTGGGCCGGCGTCTGGGCGGACGGCACCGCTTCTTCTGGCATATTTATGGTAACCGACGCCGGGGTTGGTGCGCGCCGCTCCTGCCAGATGGCAAAACCGATATAGGCAACCAGGCCCGTCACGAAGACGAGGCCGGAAATCCGGTCGAGCGTCCCGCTGAGCACGATGGCGAGACAGAGCAGCGAGGAGGCAGCCAGGACGAGCCCGTCCCGCTTCAATGCGCCGGTGTCGACGATGACAGGCCGCAGGATCGCCGCAAGCCCGAGAATGAGGAGGATGTTGGCAATGTTCGAGCCGACGACATTCCCCGTCGCGACACCGGGAGACCCTGCCATGGCAGCCTGAAGGCTGGTCACGAGTTCCGGTGTCGATGTGCCGAAGCCGACAAGGGTGAGGCCGATCAGGAGCGGCGATACGCCAAGGCGCTGCGCGAAGGAGACAGCGCCGCGCACGAACAGGTCCCCGCCGACGAGGAGGAGCACAAGTCCGCAGACAATGAAGAGGAAGAGCATGATGGCTTTCAGGAGCTGGACCGGGCCACCGTCGCGCGGAGGCTCGTCGTTTCTGACGCAGCCCAATCGTGCCTGCGATATGGCCTGGGCTCAAGCCTTTATCAAGCGCCGTATGTTCATCCCCCTGCGGATTAAATTTCGTTTAGCCTGCCAGCCCCCTCTTTCGTGGGACCGCGACGCACGCCACATTCTGCATCGCGGAAGAAGAGACCCGCGGACCCGGCCACCGGCCCGGTCCAACTCTTGATTTTCATGGAGAGTGCGCAGATGAGCGCACGCAATAAATATATCGTGGGAGCTGTTGCAGCTGCTGCGGTGCTTGGCGGTGCTGCCGCTGTGTCCTACTGGACGATTTCGAAGACCCCGGCCGAAACCGAAACCTTCGCGGCTGAGGGTGAGACCACCATCGACAATATCGACCTTGCAGAAGCCGAACCGGACTCCGGCCTGGCCAATGACGTCGTGATGGACGGCATGAGTGACATCACCCCGGTGATCATGCCGGAAGACGGTGAAGTCACGACGGTCGACGCCTCGGCTGAAGGCGAGATTATCGTTGATGGTGACGTCGACGTCCCTACGGATATCGACATGACCAGCTCGGGCGACTCTGACGTCGTGCCGGGTGAAGTCCTTCCTGAATAGGCACCCCTCAGACAGCCTATGGTCATCGCCGTGCGCACGCCTTACATGGCTCTTCAGAATAGAAGACTCATGGAAGGCCGCGTGCGGCGATGACAGAACTCTCGGTAAATCTCAACGCCGTAGCCCTGCTGCGCAACCGTCGCGACCTGCCCTGGCCGAGCGTGACCGGCCTCGGGCGGATTGCACTTGAGGCGGGCGCAGTCGGCCTCACCGTTCATCCGCGCCCTGACGAACGCCACACACGCCGCTCCGACCTGGCAGAGATCCGCAAGCTGATCGGTAGCGAATTTCCGGGGCGCGAATTCAACATTGAGGGCAATCCGACAGAGGATTTCCTCTCCCTCGTCGAAGCGACCGGCCCCGAACAGATCACACTCGTGCCGGATGACCCGGCGCAGGCGACCTCCGATCATGGATGGGATTTCCATCGCGACGGTGAGCGCCTCAGCCGCATCATCGAACGCCTGAAGAAGACGGGTGCCCGCATCTCCCTGTTTTCCGACCCTGATGCCAGCCTTATGGACGCCGCTGCCGCGACCGGGACCGACCGTGTCGAATTCTATACCGGCCCCTATGGCGCCTGCCATGACGACCCGGCACGCGCAGCAGAAGAGGTCGAGAAGCTCGGCAAGGCCGCCGAAGCCGCGCACGCGCTCGGCCTTGGCATCAATGCCGGACATGACCTTACCGTGGAAAACCTCCCTGCTCTTGTGGCGCGGATGCCGATGCTGGCTGAAGTGTCCATCGGGCATGGGCTCGCCGCCGACGCATTAACCTATGGCATGGCCGAAACCGTCCGTCGCTTCCGCCGCGCCTGTGGCCAGAACGCCTGACGCCTAAAGCATCGACAGCGCCTTCCCGGCTTCACGCTGCCACGCCGCGTCATCTGCCGCCTGCCACGGGGCGCAGGGCAACCAGGCTGGCGTTTGAGGCAAGCCATCGGGCACAGCCCCCTGCCATTCAACCTGGCCATCGCCGCGAAGAACAGCCCCGGACCGGGCCAGTGCGTTGTAATACTCGAAGACAGCCCGCCAGGCGGTTGAGTAAGATACCTCTTCGCCAAGCGTGTCCGCGACCCGGCCCAGAAACTGCCGTGCCGGTTCCATCACATCCTTTTCCGGCTCCACGACAGCCGACCGCTTGCCGATGCGCTCGAACGTGGTCTCCAGTTTCCGGGTCTCGGCCTCCCATGCAGCGGCCTCATCCATGCGGCCAAGCGAGGCCAGCGCGAGCGCCCATTGCTCGTGCCGCGTCCGGCGCGCTTCCGGCGTCTCGGCGGCAAGGTCACTCTTGCGGATGTGCAGCTGAGCCGCCCAGCCGGTTGCCGTACTTTTCCCGACGCGCGCTTTGGCGGCGGCCTTGTCGAAACTCGATCCCGTGCGTAGGGCGAGTTCGATCATCCGTATGGTGATCATGCGCCCTTCAGGGATGCGGGCAAGAAGAGCGCGTGTCTGATCGGTCATCGTCGACGGCAGGAACATGCCATGCCTGCCCGGCCTGTCGGAAAGACTTTTCGTTTTGCCTGTCGCGATTGGGCTCGACGCGGGAAACGATTGGCCGGTCCAGCCGGGCGGCGCGCGTTCCAGCCAGCCAGAACGTGGCTGGAACGCTATCAGAACGCTCAGAGGCTGAAATTCTGCGGGATATTCCGGTGGAGGGAACAGGAATATTCCGGCAGCAAATCAACGGGAATTCAGGGCGCGGTCTTGAGCCGCTGAT
>JAYZBJ010000166.1:0-21186 GCA_036338795.1 Pseudomonadota bacterium
AGGCACGAGAATAACGGCGTCCGCTTCATCCCCGTCAACATAGGAGTCGTAGTCTGCCATCGTCGGCGACTGCAGCGCGCGAGCGACGGTTTCGGCTTCGGGCATGTCTCTTGGTTTGGCGACGATCGAGCCAACCACGAATTTGCGCGGCGCAGAAGCACCTGGCAGCACGGGTGAACTCTCCAGGATTTTGCCGGCAAGCGCACGGGCCTGCACCGGGGCAGATTGCAGGGCATCGCGCGCCGTCACTGGCGCCCCTTCGCCTCCAAGCTGATCCATGACGCCCTGGCCAATGTCCTGAAGGCGTTCCATCCGTTCATCGGTGCGGTCACACGCTGACAGGCCAAGGCAGATTCCAAGCCCGGCGATTGCGACCGCCAACTTCTTCCGGAAGGTCATTTTCAAGCTATCCCTGTCGTCGCGCCCACCCCACTCCGGCATGATAAACACATGTTAACCAAAAATTCGAGGCCTACCGGACGACGATTTGGGGGCGTGACTTTCAGACCACTCAGATCGCGCCGAGCGCAGCCCCGACCACTTCGCCAGCCTCCCGAATGGCCTCGCGCGCCGGCATGGATACGGCGGTCAGGTTCATGAAGCCGTGCACCATTCCGGAATGTTCTCGGATCGTCACCGGAACGCCGTGGGCGGCGAGCTTGGCAGCGTAGGCACGCCCCTCATCCTTGAGCGGGTCCCATCCGCAAAGGACCAGATGTGCTGGTGGCAAACCGCGGAAGTCTTCGTCTGCCGCGAACAATGGTGACACTTTCGGGTCCATGCGGGCTTCATCCGAATGAATGTAGGCGTCGCGGAAGTAATCGAAGAGGTTCTGGGAGATGAAGAACCCTTCCTGAAAGCTGGATTTTTTCGACCGAATATCTGCAAACTGGACGAGCGGGTAGAGCAGAAGCTGAAAGGCCGGAAGCGGCCCATTCTTGCGGTTCATCTCTTGCGAAACGAACGCTGACAGATTGCCACCAGCACTGTCGCCCGCAACACAGAGCCGGTCAGGGTCCATCGCGAGCAGCTCGGTACGCTGCGTTGCCCATTCCCATGCTGCGACCGCATCCTCATGCGCAGCGGGAAATGGATTTTCGGGAGCGAGGCGATAATCCACGGAGAGGACGCGGCAACGCGAGGCTGCAGCGAGACGACGGCAGATCATGTCGTGGCTGTCGAGATCGCCGAGAACAAAGCCGCCACCGTGAAAGAACACGATGCCCGGGCCCGGCCCAATCCCCGCGCCTAGTGGCGTGTACAGCCTGCCCTTGAGGGCGCCATCCGCACCATCGACCGGCAAGGTCGATATCTCTGCGAGCTCTGGCGCATCGCGCTCAACAGCCCGGCTGGCACGATAGAAACTCTGGCGCAATCGATCCGTCGACTGTTTCCAGTCGAGCCCCGAAAAATCAGGAAGCTTGAACCGGTCCATGAAGGACTTGATCGTATCGTCTATCGCCATGCCGCCACCCTACTCCCGAAGTCCGGTCCGCGTAAGACGCATGGGCGGCAAAATTACGGCGATCAGTAACCGGTGTAACGATAGAGCGTGTAGCGCCATCGACCGCTTGCGACCTGATGCATCCCTTCGGCCCAAACCCGGCCTTTCGTTGGCTCTGGCAGGTCGTTGATCTGTGTGGCGATCTGTTTCGCCAGGTCACAAAAATCGGTATCTGCCAGCACGGCGTCCATGTCGCTGCGCGCTTTACCTTCCGTGGTCAGCAATCGGACGATTTGCGGTTTGGTCATCAGTGTAATCCCGAGCGCCTGCAAGGATTGCTGGTCAGCATAGTTTATCGGTTCGCGGGCAACAGGATCAGCACGCGCATCACGTATGGCGTCGAGTAGAATACCATTGAAGGCGAGCATGAATTCGTAGAGTCCCGCCCCGTGTCCGACGCGGTCAAAAACGGCGCGATAAAGCTCCTGGTCAGACAGGCCAGCGAACATCATCAGATCATTGCCCATACAATAGGGCGCCCCAGATCGCTGAAGCTCACTCAGCTGATCGGTCGAAAGCTGGATTAGGACATCGACGTACTCGGCGTCGGCACGAGCGAGCCTGTCCGCACTGCCTGCAATATCACGCGCACCAGCCTGCAGGACCAGGAGCCCAAGTTCGATATTGTCGGCGCCTCGCCGGGTGGCGCGCTCAACCTGGTCTTCCAGATCGGTCGCGGCCGAAGGAAATGTGGCCCTCAACTTGGTAACGTAGTCGAGTGTCGGCTTGTCACTGAACGTCGCTTCCAAGACGCCGGAAGAAGGCTGTTCCACGATGACCGCTTTGCCGGCTTCGGCTTTTCCCGATCCGGTAACCGACGGAAAATACAGTGCGACGAGAAAAAGCGCTGCAACGGCTGCGGTGACAGCGAGGCCGAACCCCAACCCGGTTTCCTTCTGTGCTGTGCTGCGCGCGTCAAACATCGCCAGTTGCTCCGCCGTTTTACTCCCTAGCCGCCCACCATGAACGCAAATTCCTGAAAACTGGTTATCAGGCGTCAACCACCCCGAACCCTGGCGGATCGGAATAGAGACTTGCGACAAGATCAGAACGCCGATCAATCACCGCACGCTGGTTCACATAGCCTTTATCGGTGATCTCACCCGCATCAATGGAAGGCGGCTCGGTCATCACAAGAAAGCGCTTGATACGCCGTGACGACCCCTTCTCGGTCGCATTGAAGGCGCGGACCTTCTCGGTCAGCTCATTCAGCAAGCGGATAAACGCGTTCTGGGTGTCACCCTCGGCCTGCTTTACATATGACTCAAACGTTGCCTGAGAGGGCCAGAACATCGCGCCCGCGAAGTCCTTGTCCTGCCCCGTCAGGACAGCGTCAAAGACGAGCGGAGAGCAGGCGGCGACAAGATCGGGGCGCAACGTCCCCACACTTACCCAGGTGCCGGTGGAGAGCTTGAAATCCTCTCCGACCCGCCCGTCAAAAATGATGCCCTTATTGGGATCATTCTCGTCAACCATCACTGCGGCGTCGCCGAGTTTGTAATAGCCCTCTTCGTCAAACGCCTCGGCATTTTTCTCGGGCATATTGTGGTAGCCGGGCATGACGCTCGGTCCCTTTACGCGTACTTCCAGCTTCGAGCCGTTCGGCACCAGCTTCAAAGTCATTCCCGGCAATGGGAGACCGATCAGGCCGACACGGTCAACGACCCAGTGCACGACCGTGATGCCCTGGGTTTCAGTTGCGCCATACATGGTGATGATAGGGATACGCTTGCCCGTCGCCTTTATCGACAGCGCCTGGAGCCGATCGTACAGGTCATCGGAAAGTGTGGCGCCTCCATAGCCTATCGAGCGCATCTTCTTGAAGAAGGCATGGAGCAAGTCTTCGTCCTGCTCCATTGCATCGGCAAGCATGGACAAGGCAATCGGTGCGGTCCCGAAACTGGAGGGGCTGACCTCGCGTATGTTTCGGATTGTTTCCCCGAACAGCTGCGGAGTCGGTTTACCGCCGTCAATCCAGAAGGTCGCACCATTCCAGAGCGCGCCGTTGAAATTCACATTCGAGCCCGAAATGTGGTTCCACGGCAGCCAGTCGAGAACATCGTGCACTTCATCAGGGTCGTAATCAGGATCGCTCTCATCGTCGCGAAGGCCATCCTGCCCCGCGATCATGGAACACATTGCGCCCTGCGTAGTCGGGACCGGTTTCGGCATGCCCGTCGACCCAGACGTAAAAAGAAACTTCGCGACTGAATCGTCGGTCAGTCGGTTCATGGCTTCGCCTACCGCCGGCGTAGGAGATGTAGCGGCCAGCTCATCAAAGGAACGGATTTCATTCGTCGCTCCGTCTTTCGCGATGACCGTGCAGCCATGATCGCCCAGCGCGTCGAGCGCTGGTTTGAATGGCGCGACATCCTGAACAAAGATCACTTTGGGCTGGACCGATGCGAAGCAGTGCTTCAGCTTTCCAAAATCGCTCGACATGGTGGAATACGGCACTGAAATAGGTGCTGCTGGGGCGCCAATCTTCTGCGCCGCAAGGATGATGAGTGCGCTCTCAATCGAATTACCGGACAGCACCATGACGGGCGCATCCGGCCCGGCGCCCATATCAAGAAAAGCCTGCGCCAACGCATCGACCCTGGCTTTGCTTTCGCCATAGGTCAGCATGCGCCACTCATCCGTCTTTGGATCACGCTGCTTCAGGAAAGGCCGGTCAGGGTGTTCGGCCGCACGTTCATCAAGACAGTGTGGGATGCTCTTCGGCCTATCACCCGGTGTCTGCCGGGGCGTGAGATAGATCGTACCGTCCGGCTTGCGGACCATCTCGATATCCGGCTCCTTCTGCGGCAAAGGCCGGAATGGAGGAAGCGCCTGTCCGTCAGCCATAAGTCTCTCCCTGTACGTTTCTTGTTCTTGGGGGCAGTTTATACTGAGCATTCAGCCTGCCAAGTGAGCCGGAAAGATGACCCTCAATACGATCAGTCTTCAACCTGTTGGATTTGTTAGGTCGCAGAGACGTGAGCCGATCGATGATGGCTGGGATAGAATTAGCGCCCGCATCGAGCTTGACGCCGACCAGTTCACCTCAGAAGCGCTTCTTGGCCTCGACACGTTCTCTCATGTCGATGTGATCTATTATTTCAATCAGGTCCGGGACGCCAAAATCGAACACGGCGCCCGACATCCGCGTGGAAATACCGACTGGCCGCGCATTGGCATCTTCAGCCAGCGCGGCAAGAACCGGCCGAACCGGCTGGGCCATACGACCTGCAAGGTATGTAGGGTAGACGGCCTCACGCTTCACGTCGAAGGTCTCGACGCGATTGATGGCACACCCGTTCTCGACCTCAAGCCAGTCATGTCCGGCTTCCTTCCGCGCGGGGACGTCAGAGAACCGGACTGGTCACTTGAATTGATGCGTGGTTACTGGATCTAGCCGATCCGGCGGTCCGAACCTTTCCAGAACGGCTCACGCAGATCCTTGCGCAGGATTTTGCCGGACGGGTTACGCGGTAGCGCGTCGACGAAATCGATCGACTTCGGGCATTTGTAGCCCGCGATCTTTTCCTTCGTCCACGCGATGATTTCTTCAGCGGAAGACTGCGCGCCCTCCTTCCGAACGATGATCGCCTTGACCTCTTCGCCCCACTTTTCGCTTGGAACACCGATCACGGCGACGTCGGCAACATCGGGGTGACCGAAGACGGCGTTTTCCACTTCCGCCGGGTACACGTTCTCTCCTCCGGATACGATCATGTCCTTGATACGATCATGAATGAACAGGAAGCCGTCTTCGTCGAAGTAGCCCGCATCGCCCGTATGGAAGAAGCCGCCTTCCAGGGCTTCGTTGGTCGCCTCTTCCCGGTGCCAATACCCCTTCATGACGAAACCGCCCCTGATGACGATTTCACCGACTTCGCCTGTCGGCACCGGCTTATCGTTACCGTCAACAACGCGTACGATGGATGAAGGATACGGCACCCCGCAGGAGCGTAATGTGCCCCAGGCCGGATCATGAGCCTCCGGAGGCAGGTAAGTGCCCAGCCCGACCGTTTCGGTAAGGCCGTAGAGCTGCGTGAACTTCGCTCCGAACAGATCTACTGCACGGCGGAGCAAGTCCTCTGCGATGGGGGAGGCGCCATAGGAAATTGTTTTCAGATGGGAAAAGTCGCGCTCATCGACTCCGGGGTACTGGCTCAGCATCAGAATGACGGCAGGCACCCAGAAAGTGTGATTGACCTTATGCTCCTCAACCAGGTCCAGAATGACTTTCGGGTCGATGTCACGAAGCACCACAGTCTTCGCGCCCTGCGCTGTCGCGAGCACTCCGATATTGCAGCCCGCCACGTGGAACAACGGCATCGCGTTCATAACCGTCTCGCCCTGCTCATAAGCTGACCAGTCGAGCTTGGCCGCTTCCTCGAAAACGGAGCGGTAATTATCATTCGTCAGCATCACGCCTTTGGGAAGGCCCGTCGTTCCTGATGTATAGAGCTGGATGACGTCATCATCGCCTCGGGTGACGATCCCCGGAGCATCCTTTTCCTGCCGATCGCGCCAGGATGTGAAGTCCGGCCAGTCATCATATGCACCGTCAATCGCAATGATGTGCTTAAGCTCCGGGCATTCACCCACGATCTGCTTCGCCGCTTCGTAGAATTCTGCGGCGACGAACAGAACCTTCGCTTCGCAATCAGACAGAATGAATTTCATTTCGGGCGGCGCGAGGCGGTTATTGATACCCGTCATCGTCGCTCTCGCCTTGGCGCATCCGAACAGCATCTCGTAGTAAACGGCCATGTTCTTGCCGAGATAAGCCACGCGGTCTCCCGGCTTCAGGCCAGCCGACACCAGTCCGTTCGCGATCTGGTTCGCGCGTTCCTCAAGTTGGCCGAAGGTCGTCGTTTCACCTTCAAACCACAAGGCTGGCAGGTCGGGAATACGGCTCGCCTGGACACGAGGAATGTCGGCGAGGTGCGGCATCGCTACGGGATCGAGCATGATCTGGGCTTCCTCTTGTGCTTATCTGTATATGCTTTACCGCATGAAGGCGTTTTCAACACTCAGGGCAAGCCCTTGATTCTAACAGGGCTCGAATAAGACAAAGGGGTTGATTCAGTCATGGCCGGTCCACAATCGATTATCCTGCACCACTACGAGCGCTCTCCCTTTTCGGAGAAGATCCGGCTCGTCTTGCGGATGAAAAATCTCGGTTGGGCGTCGGTCGAAATTCCCAACATCATGCCCAAGCCGCTGCTCGTTCCACTGACTGGCGGCTACCGGAAAACACCCGTCATGCAGATTGGCGCCGACATCTTTTGCGACACGGCGATGATCCTGAAGGTGCTCGAAGAACGCTTCCCCATCCCAGGCATCGAGTTGCCAGGGCATGAAGGGCTGGCCAATATGGTTGGCGCCTGGACCGACGGAAAGTGGTTCCAGACGAGCGTGGGCGTCATCTTTGGCACGCTGGGCGACAAGGTACCGGAAGCGTTCAAGAAAGATCGTGAGGCCCTCTCAGGGCGACCGTTTGACACCGCCGCAATGGCCGCCGCCCTGCCGATGCTCAAGGATCAGTGGCGCGCGCAGCTCTGCTGGGTCGAGGAAAGGCTTGAAGGCGGTCAGGGCGCAGGCGGTGGCCAATGGATTGTCGGTATGAAACCCGGTCTTGTTGATGCGCATGTCCACATGAATCCATGGTTCATGGAGCAGAACCTGCCGGACTTCCTGGAATCCTGCTTCAAGGACACGCCGCGCACGCGCGACTGGTATCAGCGTATGAAGGAGATTGAAGGCCAGGATCCTGAAGTGATCACCGGCGAAGACGCCCTTGATATCGCCCTCCACGCCGCCCCACGCCTGAAGGCTGCCAAGACAGATGGCGAGCTTCAAGCCTTCGAACCCGGCGAGAAAGTCGCGGTTGCGCCTGATGATTACGGACGAGACTGGGTCGAAGGTGAGATCGTCATTGCCACGGCGGACCGAATAATCCTGCACCGGCATGACGAACATGCAGAGACACTGAACATCCACTTCCCGCGCACCGGATTTATGGTTCGGCGCGTTTAGTCTGGTGGCTAGACCGGCTCGCTGGTCATTGCGACAAAGACGTCTTCGAGATTGGGCTGGTCCGTCGACAGGTCAGCCACGCCAATGCCAGCTTCGCGAACCTGTTCGAGCAACCGGCCAATGCCTGTATCGCTATTGCGGTAGGCGATTTCCAGATCGCCGCTCGGAAGCAGCTTGGCATCAAGCTTTGCAAGGCTCGGCGGAATGGCATTCAACGTCTCGCGCGGCGTCACGCGAAGAATGCGCTGGTCCAGGCGCTTCAGCAGCTGCGTTGTCGGCTCGCAGGCGATGATCTCGCCGTGGTTCACAATCGCGATCTGGTCGCAAAGCTCCTCGGCCTCTTCGAGGTAGTGCGTCGTCAGGATGATCGTCGTGCCAGCCTCATGGAGCCGGCGAACATACTGCCAGAGTGAACGGCGCAGTTCGACGTCGACACCGGCTGTCGGCTCGTCGAGGATCAACACTGGCGGATTGTGGACGAGCGCCTTTGCCACCATTAGTCGGCGCTTCATGCCGCCAGACAGCTGTCTAACATATGCGTCACGCTTATCGGCAAGACCAACCGCATCAAGAATCTCGCCTGTCCGCCGGGCGGACTTTGGCACCCCGTAGAAACCAGCCTGCAACTCCAGCGCCTCTTCGGGCGTGAAGAACGGGTCCATGGTAATTTCCTGGTTCACGACGCCGATAGCCGCGCGGCTGGCGCGTGGATGCTGGTCAATGTCCATGCCCCAGATGCGCGCCTTGCCCGAGGATTTCGTAACCAGGCCGGCAAGTATATTGATGAAGGTCGACTTACCCGCGCCGTTTGGCCCCAGAAGGCCGAATATCTGTCCGCGAGGAATCTTCAGGTCGATGCCTTTCAGCGCGCGCTTCTCAGGCATCTTGCCGCTTGCGGCGTAGACCTTTTCAAGCGCTTCGACCTCGATCGCATAATCTGGTGCGGACATGGAGCCTCCGGAATTCTCGTCGAGCGGTCATATAGGGCTGGAATCGCGCTAACTAAACCACCGGGGTTTCTTTTTGCATGTTCTGCGCCCGGATGAAGGCAGGACGCTCTTTCAACCGGTCGAGATAGGATCTGCAGGTGGGCGTGATGCACTTCTCCAGAGGTGGCAACACCGATGCCAGCAACAGACCGTAGCCGATCGCGATATCAGCCATCGTGAATCGGTCCGCCACCATCCACCTGTTATGCTCAAGTCGGCGCTCGACATGCGTGAGCCGGCCCGAGAACCAGACCCTGTAATCATCGGCCACCTGCGGCTGGCGCCGGGACTTTGGCTCAAGCATTTCGTAGCGCAGGACAAGCGTCTGCGGAAAGGTCAGCGTGGCGTCCGAGAAGTACATCCAGTTAAGGTAGGCGCCGTACTCTGCTTCGTTCGGCCGAACAATCAGGTCCGTCGGGCCATACACGTTGCCGAGATAGTCACAAATGCCCGTCGACTCTGTCATCTTCGCCTTGCCATCATCGAAGAAAGGGATCGTGCCCAGCGGGTTGATGTCCAGATATGGCTTGTGATGCACACGCGGGGGAAAGGGCAGGACGACAAGCTTGTAGTCCATTTCCAGCTCTTCCATGGCCCAAAGCGGTCTGAAGGATCGGGCGTTACGGCAATGGTAGAGTTTCGGCTTCATGCTGGCTCCCGGTGCGGTGCCCTCGCCAATTGACGCGAAGGCCTGACACCGACTACCTATGCCCCACACTCAAACCGGGCAATGCTGACATCGGGGAAGCAGAAAAGATCATGTCGACCAAGCCACTACCGGACGCACCGGAAACCATCGTCACTGATCAGCACCGCGTCGCTTGCGACGGCGGCAACGGCCCGCTGGGCCATCCGATTGTCTGGTACGAAATGGGCGATGACGAAATGGTCGAGTGCGGATACTGCGACCGCCGCTTTGTCCTAAAAGGCGGACGATACGACCCGAACGCCAGCTAAACTGGATCCCAGATCAGGCTTTTCCGGATCGCCGCTTGCGCCGGTCTGACCGCCATAGCGAAAAAATGCGCGGCCCATCCAGCAGGTAACGTTTGGCAAGCCGCTGGGGCTCACTCGTAAGACGGTGCAACCACTCAAGCCGCGCCTGCCGAACCCAGTCCGGCGCGCGACGACTTTTGCCCGTCAGGAAGTCGAGACTTGCCCCGCAGCACAGACCAACCCCCGACACCCCGCCCAGTTCGCTGGCTGCAATCGCAACCATCTCCTGCTGCGGAGAACCGACGCAGATAAAGTGAAAGCGGGCCCTGTTAGCCGCCATGAACTCGGCAGCCTTTCGGATAGCTTCGGGATTTTTTCGAAGCCCCATCGGCGCATCGTGCCAACGAACATCGGACAATCCGAACTTGGCTTTCAGCGCGGTAATTTCGCTAGCTGTGCAGCCGACAACCACGACGGGTTCTTCAGGGTCGATTTCGCGCTCGAAAAGGGTTTGAACGACATCCGCACCCGGCGATGCTGGCAGATCGAGCTTGTCCCACTTCGCCAGCAATTCGAGAATACGGCTATCGTTGAGAATCATGCCAGCGCCGTCATACAGCGGACGCAGATCAGGCTCGCGCGACAGGCGCACCATATGGTCCACATTCGGCGTCACGACATACCAGAAACCATCTGCTTCAAGCGCATGGGCCGCGATCTGGCGTGCGGCCTGACGAGTCTGCATCGCCTGAAACGGAAGACCGAGAAATTCGGTAGAGGCCTGACCTGAGTGGCGAGGTTCGATCGCTGCCTGCAAGGCGGTCCGGGAAGCCTGCATGGTGGTCTCCTTTGCAGGTGAGGATGGTATAGCGCTGCTACGCGGAATTGGTTTCGTCCGGTCTGCCCGGCTTCTTCCCGTAATCGTGTTTTCGCAGCAGTCCTCTGAATTGGTGATAGGTGAGCCCAAGACTGTCTGCGGCCTTTCCCTGATGGCCATCATGTGCCGCCAGCGCAGCATCAATCAAGGCGGTTTCGAAAAGTTTAGTCTGCTCTGCAAAAGATGGGCCGATCTCGGGCCTCGGGACAGGCTGGCGAGCGGCCTCAATTGGTGAGTCTATGGAATGTTTCAAGTCCGCGGGTGGCCGGAAAGGTGAGGCGAATGGATCGAGCGCTTCAGGATCAAAGGCAATCGGCTCCTGAGTCGGCACAGCGAGTGCGCGAGCCGTAATGCGCTGAGCAAAGTTTCGGAGTTCACGCACATTGCCCGGCCAAGGATGCGTCTCGATCGCCGCAATGGCCGAAGGGGCGAAGCCTGGAAAGTCTTCCAGCATCTCGCGCGCCATGCGTCGCGCAAAGAAATCTGCCAAGAGGGTCGCGTCACCCTTGCGATACCGCAAGGGAGGAAGCGTGATGACATCAAATGCCAGCCTGTCGAGCAAATCTGCCCTGAACGCTCCCCGTTTCACAGCAGACGGCAAATCGATGTTCGTGGCCGCGACGACGCGAACGTCCGTGCTGAGCACTTTCTCGCCGCCAAGACGCTGGAACTCGCCATACTCGATGACTCGCAGAAGCTTTTCCTGAACCCGTTGGGATGCAGTTGCGATTTCATCGAGGAAAATGGTCCCACCATTCGCGAGCTCAAATCGCCCTTGGCGACGCTCGGTCGCGCCGGTGAAAGCCCCGCGCTCATGCCCAAACAGTTCGGAATCCAGAAGGTCGTCGGAGAGCGCCGCACAATTGATCTTGATGTAAGGCCCATCCCAGCGGCGGGACAGGAAGTGAAGCCGCTCGGCAATGAGCTCCTTGCCCGTCCCCCTTTCGCCGATGACGAGCGCTGGCCGGTCCAGAGGCGCCAGACGCGAGACATGCTCGAGCGCAGAAAGCCACTCGGGCGCCTCACCAACAATTTGTGGTGTTTCACCAATCATTCTGCATATTTAGCTAAATTACTGGCTTAAACAATTATTTTTTTTCGTCATTTTCGCCAATCTCGAAGCTTCCCTCGAGATAAAAATCTATTTTTATCATTTACTTTCAACGCTCTAAAAAGTTACCGCCAAACTGGCACGGTCCTTGAAATAGTAAGGGCACACAGGCGATGGGCGTCGCCATAAGGAAGGACTGAAAAGAAAATGACCGACCACCGTTATGATACCCGCTATCAGGAAGCTCGCGATGAGGGTGGCCGTTTTGGCCGCTGGCTGGCTTCGCGTCCTGCCGAGTGCTGGATGTTCTTTGCCGCAGGTGTCTTCCTCGGCGGACTGCTTTTCTAGCGGCCCTGTAAGAGGCTGCCGTTTCCTCCCCCCTTCACCGAGACTGAAAGGATAATAACATGGGACTGTTTTCCCGCCTCGGCGACATCATCAACTCCAACATCAACGCGATGCTGGATTCCGCCGAAAACCCAGAAAAAATCGCACGCCTGATCATTCAGGAGATGGAAGATACACTCGTTGAGGTCCGCACCTCAGCAGCCCGCGCCATGGCCGACAAGAAGGAAATGGAACGCGAGATCGAATACTACTCGCGCGTCCGCGACGACTGGGAGCACAAGGCCGGTGTCGCGATCGACAAGGGCCGTGAAGACCTTGCTCGCGGTGCTCTCGTCGCGAAACAGAAAGCTGATGGCGAAATCGACCGTCGCAAGCACGCCATGGTTGCCGCTGAAGAGGCTTTCGAGAAACACCAGGATGATCTTGCAAAACTGCAAGCCAAGCTCGACGAAGCCAAAGCCAAGCACCGCGCCCTGATGATGCGCAGAGAAGCCGCTGAGCAACGCATCCGCATGCGCGCGCAGACCTATGACGGCAAAGTCGATGACGCGCTTGCCCGTTACGCGAGTGTCGAGCGCAAGGTCGACGAAATGGAAGCCTATGCCGACACGATCAAAGGCCGCGAGCCAAGCCTCGAAGCCGAGTTTGCAGCCCTGGAGCGTGACGAGAAGGTCGAGAAAGAGCTGGAAGCGCTTAAGAAGTCCCGCGCCAAGTCGACTGCGAAAACCTCCAAAACAGACAAAAGCGAGGAGTAAGCGACTATGATTTCCTCCCTGATCGTACTTGCCGCCATTCTTTCGGTTATCATCGTGCCCGGCCTCATCCTCCAGAAAATGGACGGACAGGCTGAGGCCAAGGAAGGCTAGTCATGGAACCTGAATTCGTCGTCGCAATCGTTGCGGTCGTATCCCTCTTCATCGTCTTTCCCGGCATGGTGTTTCACTACATCACGCTGTGGCGGAAGCAGAACACTCTGGAACCGGACGATGAGCGAATGCTGGAAGATCTCTGGCGCTCCGCAAAAGCCATGGAACGCCGCATCGAAACACTAGAGCGGCTGGTAGACACCCCTTCGGAAGACGATCTTTCGGCCCCGCGCCGCCCCCGTTCTTCCTTCGACCAATAGGACAAAAGAAAAAATGACCCACTCTTCTCATCATCGCCGCCATCATGAACGGGCGCACGGGCATGAAGAAGACATGTTTCGCTCTCGCAATCCCAAGCGCCTCTACCGGTCACGCGAGCATCGCGTCTGGGCAGGCGTTTGCGGCGGCATCGCCGAACGCTTTGGCTGGGATCCGATCGTCGTCAGGCTGCTGACGGTAGCCGCCTTCTTCTTCCTGGCCGGCCCGCTCGTGATCATCGCCTACATCCTGATGATCCTGATCGTCCCGAAGGCGCCGCGCTCCTTCAGACATATGGCGCCTGAGGAGGAAGCTTTCTGGCGAGGCGTGTCCGACCGCCCGCGGGCGACCTACTCTGGCCTCAAGTACACCTTCATGGATCTTGAGGACCGCCTGCAAAATCTCGAGCGGAACGTCACTTCAGATGAATGGCGCCTGCGCCGCGAATTCCGCAATCTCGAGAAGAACTGATCATGTCGGCTCTCATCCTTCACCTGCCCGACCGGCAACAAAGGTCAGAGCCGATTTTTTCCAACCCAAAGACTCAGGGGACTCAAATGACTGGCAAACTCAGAACAAGCGGATGGATCGCCTTCGGCGCAGCCCTCGTAACGCTTGCTGCCGTCGCCGCCGCCAGCTTCTCAGGCGGCCTTCACATCGAAGCAGGCGGCGTGCAGATGACGATGCAGGCCGACCTTGAAAAAGGTACCCCGGACATCTTGGCGGCAGCCGGTTAAGTCGGGCTGCCGCGCTTCAGGCCCCGCAGGATTTGCCTCATGGGACAAACAGCTTGAAGCGCTTCCTTTGCTGCCGGCGCAGGTTCTCCAAGTATCTGGCCGGTCAGGATCCCTGCAGCCCACGGAGCCCAGGTGAATCCACGAGAACCAAACCCGCCAGCGACATAGGTATTCGCGACCAGAGGGGCATCCTGATCAGGATCCCGGCCAAACCGAACTCCGTCGAAAAGCTCCAGCGCTTTCTTGTGATCCGGCAACGCTCCGATAAGCGGCAACCGGTCTGGAGTCGTCGCACGAACCGCCGCACGGCTCTTCTGGTCAGCTTGCAGCGCCGCATGGCGCCAATACGGATCAAGCCGCTCCAGGGCCGCCTTATTCCGGTCGCGCGCGTCGGGACTGCAAGCGATGTCCCCTCCATCCCAATTTTCGAATGTCGCGCCCCATAGCCGGGTGCGGCCCAGCGCCACGGCATAATCGCCCTTTGCGATGGCGGAAGCCGGTGCGTCGACATCCACTTCTACTGCCTCCACTTGACCAAGCCGTCCACGGACCGCCAACCACGGCGCGAACTGCTCAAGGGAATGACCCGCTGCAAGGATTGTCACATGGTCGCCATCGAATTCATTCGCGGTAACTTCGGTATCGAAGTGACACGAAATGCCATCGAGTAGCTCCGGCAGGAGCTTCTGCGGCTCAATAATGAGGGCCCGCTTGTGCAACTGTCCTCCGCCCCGCAGCGCTTCGAGGTTTTCCAACCCTAATGGTGGATCGGCGAGTATTTTTGATATCCGCTCGGCCTCGCGGTCATCCTTGGGCAAGTGGGACACGTCTGTCTCGGTGACGCCGATCCTGCCGGCATAGAATCGCCTCGCCATCAGATAGGCGTCGATGAGCAACCGGGCCTGAACTGTGCCGCCCGCATCCAGACGCGGCATCATAAGCGCGAGCGGATTGCCACTCGCCGCACTGGCGGGACCCGAAGCTCGATCAACGACCTCAACCTCGACACCCCGGTCATGCAGGTATCGGGCAACACAAGCCCCCGCGATGCCCGCGCCCACCACTCGCACCGCTCTGGATGGTTCCGCCGGTGGGCGCAGCCCGAACACATCCGGCGCGTGAGCACGCTGGCCCGTGTACCGCACCTCCAGACGCTCCCGCTTGCGACCGAAGCCCGGCTTCTTCTCAACATCGAAGCCCGCAGCCGAGAGCCCGCGTCGCACGCCTCCGGCAACCGTGAAAGTGCTAAGCCACGCGCCCTCTTCGCAGCGCTCCCGGACGTGTGGCCATAGCGACTCAGACCACATCGCTTCATTTTTCGCCGGCGAAAATCCGTCGAGGAACCAGCAATCGGCCCTAAATTTCGACTGTGGCAATGACTGGCTGATCTCTCCGATATGGAGGGTGAGACTGACCTTCTCCTTTGGCCAGTCGATCCGCTGCACGCCGAATGCGCGTTCCGGCCAGGCGGCTACGAGTTGTTGCGCCAATTCCTTGAGCTCAGGCCAAGCCGTCAAGGCGCGGTCCGCGTCCTCAGCGTCGAGCGGATAGCCCTCGAAGCTCACGAAATGCAACCACTGGCCGGACGCTCGCGTCTCTCGCCACAGCTGCCAAGCTGCCAGGAAGTTGAGGCCCGTTCCGAAACCGAGTTCTGCAATTGTGAAGCTGGACCTGCCGGCCCAGCGGTCTGGTAATCCGCACCCTTGAAGAAAAACTGTCCGTGTTTCTTCGAGACCGTTGTGCTTCGAAAAATACACGTCGCCGATCCGGTTATCGACAGGCGTTCCGTCATCGGACCAATTCAACTCGGGTCTGGGTGGCAAGCGGCTCATGACGGGCGAACTAGCACGACTTACACTTAATGGGAGCCACCGGCTTGGCGGTACGCTGCCAGAGCCTAGATCGCTGGGCATGTCCATGCCCGACTTCCAACCGACCAGAGCCGCTGGCCTGAACAGGCTCAATCAGTTTCAGCCGGAAATGGCTCTATCCTATGCGCGCAGTCGGAATACTGATTTTGGGCCAGGTCGTCGCCCGAACGTGTCGTGCCTTTCTCCGTGGATCCGGCATCGCCTGATTTCCGAACAGGAGGTCGTTTCCACCGCGTTGAAGGCTCACAGTTTTGATCAGGCCGAAAAGTTCATTCAGGAAGTCTGCTGGCGCACCTACTTCAAAGGTTGGCTCGAACAGCGACCGCAGGTCTGGACCGCTTACTGTGCAGACCGGGATGCTGCGCTCGAAACGCTCGAGAGCCATGAAGCGATGTTGGCTGAATATAACGCTGCAATTGAAGGGCGCACCGGGATTGAAGGATTTGATGATTGGGCAAAGGAGCTCGTGTCGACGGGGTACTTGCACAATCATGCACGTATGTGGTTCGCCTCAATCTGGATATTTACGCTGAGGCTTCCCTGGGAACTGGGAGCGGACTTCTTCTTGAGGCATCTGATAGACGGTGACGCTGCCTCGAACACACTTTCCTGGCGCTGGGTGGCTGGCCTACACACCAAGGGCAAGACTTATCTCGCACGGCGTTCAAACATAGAAACCTACACCGACGGCCGCTTTGGCCCCACAGGATTGGCTTCGGAAGCGCACCCAATCAAGGGATATGAAAATCCCGCCCGGCAGTCTCTGCGCGCTGGCGAATCGGTACCCACCGAACCCTTCATCCTTCTTTTGACGGAGGACGACCTGACGCCAGAACAGCTCCTCCCGGAGACGGCGCGTGTGGAAGGCGTTTTGGGCATCGCTTCGCCAACATCCCGGTCACCTCGCCGCATCGGTGACGCCGCTCTGCGCTTTGCGACAATTTCCGTCGCGGATACGACTCAACGCGTGGCGGATCATTTTGGCGTGTCCGGGGAGACGGTTGAGGAGCCGGGCCAATTAGCTGCTGTCGCCAAAGAATTGGCCGGGGATAAGCGGGTGCGGACAATCGCAATGCCTTACATGCCCATTGGCTGGACCAAGGACGCGCTGTCCCCCCACCTCAACGACCTGAGGAAAAACGGATACAGGATCGCGCAAATCAGGCGTCCCTGGGACGACGCTTTCTGGCCCCACGCGAGAGCGGGTTATTTCCGTCTAAAGAAGACCATTCCAGAAAACCTGAGATCGCTCGGCCTTCCCGTTTAGATCCGATTGCAGTCTGTCAGGCGCCCGTCCTCGCTCCAGATGCCATTCAGTGTTAGATGGACACTTGGAAAGGCATTGTCTCATGAACAGCTTGAACATCCAGCGCGAAGAGTCGGAGACTGGCGGACGGTATTTCGTGATCGTCGATGGCCATACGTCCGAAATGACCTACTCCCGTGCGGGCACTGCAATGATCATCATCGATCATACAGGGGTGCCACGCGAATTGTCCGGTCGCGGTGTCGGCCAGGCGCTCGTCGAGCAGGCTGTGAAAGATGCACGCAGCGAAGGACGCAAAATCATGCCGCTTTGCCCATTCGCCAAGGCCCAGATTGAGAAACACCCCGAGTGGCAGGATGTGCTTCGATGACCGAATTGACTCTAAAGGATAGCGGAAGCGAATTCACGGCGGACGTTGACGGGCATGAGCTTGTCATCCGTTATGGTTGGTCAAAACCCGACGTAATGCGTGTCGATTTCGTCGGCGTCCCTTCCGACCTTGGCGGTCGTGGCTTAGGCACAAAACTGGTTAGTAAGCTGGTACAGAAGGCCCGGGCGGACGGCTTCAAGATCATCCCGGTTTGCGGCTTTGCCGCGACGCAGCTGCAGCGCCACCCGGACTGGCAGGACGTACTCGCCTGAGTGCGCTGAACACACCAATGAAACAGCCCTTCTGGGAAACGAAGAATCTCACGGAGATGAACCGTGAGGAGTGGGAGTCGCTCTGCGATGGATGCGGCAAATGCTGCCTTCTGAAACTCGAGGATGAGGACAGCGGAGACGTTGCCTACACGCGACTACACTGCAAGCTATTCGACGCTGATACGTGTCGGTGCTCCGATTATGAAAACCGCAAGGCCAGCGTACCCGATTGCGTGATACTGACGCCCAAAAGCGTGGCCGAACTGAAATGGATGCCGAAAAGCTGTGCCTATCGGCGGCTACACGAAAAACGCGGCCTTCCGGACTGGCACCACCTCATCTGCGGCGATCCCGACCGCATTCATGAAGTGGGCGAATCCGTAGCCGGGCGCACCATCAGCGAGGATAGCGTTATCGAAGAAGAGCACATCGACTGGATCGTCGATTGGGAAGGCAATCCGCCAGACTGACCGGTCAGAGTCCTACGGCCCTTCGATATCGTAGCCTTTGTCACGAAGCATCGTGATCACGCTGTCGGGACCTGCGAGGTGCCCCGCACCTACGGCCACGAAAACCGTTCCCGGCTCATCGAGCATTGCCTCAATCTGCGGCACCCAATTCTGGTTTCGTTCGACAAAGAGCGCATCGTAGATGCCTTCCCCGCCGCCCGTATCCGGATTGGCAACGAGCACGCCTAGCCCTTGCACATCCCCGTCTTCCCACTCCTCGACAACCTGGTCGAGCATCACGGTGGAATCATCCAGTGTCAGCGCCGTTTCATAAAGGAATGTCTTCTGGACGTCCTCGGCGAGCGTATCGAATATATTCGCCTGGATGGATGCCGTTTCAAGAAATCCAAACGTCTTGCCGTCTGCTTCTGCTTCGGCAACCAGCACCTGCTCGACGCCGGATTCCGGGTCGAAACCCTCCTGCTGAAGCTGCATCACCGAAAGATTTACGGCGACCATCCATGGCTCCATGGGGTCAATCGCGGCTAAAGGCAGGCCAAGCGGCTCAAGCGCAGCCTGTAGCACTTCAAGGTCTGACTCGCTCAGCTGGCTGCTGAGAGTCCGACCGTCGCCGTAAAGCCCTCGCTGTATGAAGTCGCGCATCACGGCCTGCTGGCCTGCTTCGCTATTCATATCGACTTCGAGGACCAGCTTGTCCGCGCTTTCGCACGCTGAATTGATCTCGTCGGTCCGCCAATCCATTTCGGGACGAAGGATGTGAACCGTGCCGAAGAGGTGAATGGTCGTATCTTCGTCGGACATCGTCCACAGCGCAGGCGAACCTGCGCCTGTCGTTTCACGCGCCTCGTCCAACGCAGCTTCGTACTCGGCGACGATCTCATCGCGGTCGCGCCGCTCTTGTGTTTCGGCGTCTGTTTCCGCCGTTTGCACGTTTTGTTCGGCAGGCTTCTCAGCACCGTCACTGTCGCTCGACGGACCGCACCCTGTCAGCGCAAGAGCTGCTGCAAGCATGATGGTGCCTGCCGAGACCTGGAGACGAGTTTTGATGCGCATACGTTTTCCTTTCCGAGTGCCTGTAAGGCGATTGTCGGTTTTGTTGCACAGACCAACCAGCCGGGAAAGCTGAAACGGCGTGCGGGCGAGAGATTGCACCAACAGCCAGCTTCGCTTACAGGGAGGCCAACGCACCTATAGCTCAGCTGGATAGAGCGCTGCCCTCCGAAGGCGGATGTCAAGGGCGCGGTGAGAAACGAGGAGACTAAAAAGGACTATAGGAACAAGGATTTGCGAGGCCCTCGTTCTAATCTTTCAACTCGCGAAAAGTTCACGTAAGCACTGCGTAAGCAGTTGCGACCCGGTAAGCACCCATAGCTCAGCTGGATAGAGCGTCGCCCTCCGAAGGCGAAGGTCTCAGGTTCGAATCCTGATGGGTGCGCCATTTTCCATTTAAATTCATAAGCTTAAATTAGACTGCGCCCTGACTTGATCAGAGTGCCCGATACTCAACTCTTGATAAACATAGAGTATCTGTGGGCTTGCCGCGCATGTGAGTGCTTCGAGTTCGAAGCTCTTATGCCTCGCCGCTCTTGATCAAGAGTCTGCAAACCATGCATCATGAAGTCTGGCTTGCGATGCCTGCCAAAGGCACGCTCTACAGGTCGCCGTTCGGGAAATGGTGATAATCTTAACCTAACTCGCACGATCTCCGGATTCTAACGGCCGAAGAGTCCTGGGCTTCTAATTGCGAAAAACGTTCCAGCAACAATTCCCCAGACCGCCACGACGAATATCATATCGCGGAAGTGCATTACCGCTGGCTGTCGGTCACTACGGGAGTTGAAGGCACCGAAGCCCCGCGCGTCCATGGCGAGGGAGAGGCGCGAGGCATAGCGAGCGCCGGAGGCTAGTAGTGGAACAATCGATCGACCCAAGCGGAGTAAATAACCGACGGGGCCGGCCCGTTCGAAAATGCCACGCGCGCGTCGAGCCACTTGCAAAGCCAGCAGATCTTGTCGGTAACGTGGGGCAAATCGCAACGCGACAACCGCGACGTATGCAAAACGATAGGGGACGCCGCATTGGTGGACGAATGCACTAGCGAGTTGGTCGGTCGTGGTGCCAAGGGAGCCTAGCAGAGCCATTGCAATCATTGCTGCCATTCGAACGGTCGTTGCCGCGCCAATAAGTACAGCAACCTCGTGTAGGGTAATCCAGCCGTCAATCATGATTGGGGTGTGGTCGACGAGATCGGGGCGCGTTAGCAGCGCGAACATTATCGTTGTCCAGGCGCCCCCAAGGAACACAACGACTGCCCCCGCGATCAACGCACGAAGCGGCATCTTCATGCCAGAGACAATAGCAGCAAGCGCGAGCCCTGCGACGACAGCAGGCGTTGCGATGTCGCGAATGAATAATAGTAGAGCGAGCGGCGGGAGCGTCGCGGCGAGCTTGGCGACTGGGTTGATCGTCGCCAACCAGCCCGGGCGGGTTGCAGAATTGTGCCCGTCATTCATGGCGTGATTTCCCGGATCTGCCCGGTGCGATAGACTGCGTGCCATTCAGGCTTTTCTTGCGCGAGTGCGAGCGCGATGCGGCGCACTGGAGGCGGACGAAGGCCTGCTCGCTCAATCAGTTCGGTGTCACAAAGGATTTCTCCCGTCCCGCCCAGTTTGAGGAGATGCCCCTGTGAAAGGAGCGCCACACGATCTGCATAATCTGCGATAAGCTGCAGATCGTGCGTGATCATTATTATGGTGATGCCTTCGGCGTTGAGCTCGCAAATCATGTTTATGATTTCATGCGCACGGGCCTGATCCTGTCCAAAGGTGGGCTCGTCCAGGATAAGAATTTCCGGCTCTGTAATAAGAGCAGTTGCAACGGAAAGGCGGCGCTTCTCTCCGTGTGAAAGCAGAAACGGATTCACATTAGCATAGCGGGCCAGATCAAAGCGCCCGAGCATACGATCGACAGAGTCGTCGATCTCGCGTTTGGGGTGGCGCCGGACGCGCAAGCCGTAGGCAAGTTCATCGCGGACATTGTGTGCGAGAAACTGATGCTCGGGATTCTGGAACACATAACCGACCCGATCCCCAACCTGCCGGATGTCCAGGGTGTTGAGCGGGATGCCGGCGAGCGCGATCGAACCGGACGAGAGCGGAACCAGGCCTGCGATCGCGCGCGTGAGCGTGCTTTTTCCAGCGCCGTTGACACCGGCAATGGCAAGAAACTCGCCGGACCTTATTTGAAGATCAACGCCGTGAAGCACAGGCACACCCCCAAGCTGGACACTGGCGGCGTGAACATCGATCGCCACATCCTGCTGGGCAAGCACCGGATCGTG
>JAYZBJ010000167.1:0-4182 GCA_036338795.1 Pseudomonadota bacterium
TCGGCCAGTGCTTCGCGCGTTGCAGCCGGCAGGACGACCGTGTCCGGATCATCCTGGATGGGCGCGAGCGTTCCGTCAAAATCGAGAAATAGCGCATGGCGTTCGTCCAGGCGCGGCAGGTCATTGTAATCAGTCGTCATCAAATCAGGTCGGTTGAAAGGTCGTCGAGGAATTTATGGCGCCACCATGAGATATCCTGTGCGACGACAATGTCCCGCAGTTTCTCCCAGCGGGCCTGGCGTTCTTCCAGCGGCATCTCGAGTGCCTTGTAGATCGTTTCGGCAACCTTGTAGGCATCGTGCGGATTCACGATGAGGGCATCGGTGAGCTGTTCGGCGGCGCCCGCAAACTCCGAAAGGATCAGAACGCCGGGATCGTCCGGATCCTGCGCCATGACGAATTCCTTGGCGACGAGGTTCATCCCGTCTCGGAGAGGTGTCACGAGACAGGCGCTTGCTGTGCGGTAGAGCCCGGCGAGCTCCCGGCGGTCATAGGACCTTGCCAGGTAGCGCAGCGGAATCCAGTCCAGATCGCCATAGTCGCCATTGATCCGCCCGGCCAGTTCATCAAGCTGGGTGCGCAGGTCCCGGTACTCTTCCACTTTCGATCGTGATGGCGGTGCCACCTGGGTCACGGAGACGCGACCGCGTGTCGAAGGGAAGTGGTCGAACAGCTTGCCGACCGCTTCAAAGCGTTGCGGTAGGCCTTTGGAATAGTCCATCCGGTCTACGCCGAGGACAAGTTTGCGGCCACCGAGGAATTTTCCGATGCGCGACGCTGCCGTGCTGGCCCGTGTGCTGATCGCTGCTTTCTCATAACTCGCTGCATCAATGCCGATCGGGTAGGCATTGACGCGGATCTGCCGTCCAAAAACGGCGATGCATCCATCGCCTTTGTCGACGGCGTCGTAATTCTGGATGAGATAGCGCACGAAATTCGAGCGGTCGGTCTGTGACTGGAAACCAAGCACGCTGAATTCACACATGGCGCGGGCGATACGCTCATGCTCTGGCAGGGCGCGGAAGACTTCCGGGCTAGGGAAGGGGATGTGCAGGAAGAAGCCGATTGGCCCCTTCCAGCCATTGCGACGCAGATAGTTCCCCATCAACAGGAAATGATAATCGTGTACCCAGACCGAGTCGCCATCCTTCAGGCGGGGGACGACGAGGTTGGCGATCCGCTCATTGACGCTTGAATAGGTATCGAAATCCTTTGAGCCGAAGTGGGCAAGGTCGACGCGATAGTGGAAGATCGGCCAGATGACACGGTTTGCGTATTGAAGGTAGAAGCCGTCATGCTCGGCTTCAGTGAAGTCGGTTACAACAAACTCCACCCCTTCATCGGTGAACACTTCGGGGGCGGCCGGCACCTCGTCCGAAATATTGCCGGACCAGCCGACCCACATGCCGCCGGTCGATTTAAGCGATTCCCAGACGGCAACGGCGAGACCGCCTGCGCGTGCGGAGGCGTCGGCGGCGGTTCGGTTCGAAATGGCGATCAGTCGTCCCATAATGGCTCCTTGTACGGCTGATCTTCAGTGCACCACGCCGCGCTGCAAGCCTTGCCCGCCCGCAGCGCCTGAAAAACAACCGTATGGCCTAAAAAGACGTCAGTGGGACGACCGTTCCGCCTATTGCTTCAGGTTTCTGTTGAGAAACGCCAGCCGGGTTTTCATCAGGTGCTTCGCCAAGGCTTCCCCGCGAATGCCGTGCCGTTGGCCAGGATAGGTCATCAGCTCGAAGGGAATGGATCGTTCCTGCAAGGCCGCCATCAGGCGGGTGGAGTTGTCGAAGGTGACATTGTCATCCGCCATGCCGTGCATCAGCAAGAGTGGCGGCAGTTCACCTTCGAGCTTTTCCAGGTGATGAAAGACCGATGACGTTTCATAGCCTTCAGGATTGTCCTGCGGCGTGCCCATGTAGCGCTCGGTGTAGAAGGTATCGTAGAGCGCCCAGTCGGTAACCGGTGCGCCGGATGCTGCAGCGGCAAAAGTGCCTTCTGGCGCTTGCAGGATCGTCATCAGTGCCATGTAACCGCCATACGACCAGCCCTGAATGGCAATCCGGTCTGCATCGACGAAAGGCTGGCTTTTCAACCACTCGACGCCTTTCAGCTGATCCTCGACTTCGACGGACCCCATCTTGCGATGGATCGGTGCCTCGAAGCGATTGCCGCGATTGTACGACCCGCGATTATCCAGCCGGAAGACGATGTAGCCCTGCCGGGTCAGGAACTGGTCGGACATGCGTTCCCAGTCGCGCGTCACTCTCTGCACGTGTGGGCCGCCGTACACCTCGATGATGACGGGATAAGTGTTGGCAGGATCAAAATCGGGCGGAGTCTGGATCGAGTAATGCAGGGTCTGGCCGTCGGACGCTTCCAGGGTGCCATATTCCGGGACCGTATGATCTTGAAGATACTCGAAATAGGGGTGGCTTTCGTCCAGCCTGTTCTCCTCAATCCAGGTCACGCGTTCAGCACTTGCTTCGAGAGCAGGAAGCGGTTCGCCATCAGCTTCATCACCGGTGCGCTGGTACAGCGGCTCGGCCTCGCCGATATTGATGCGGTAAAGGCCGGTCTGTGGTGGAACGGTTGGCGAGGAGGATGTGCCGACAAAGCCCGTCCCGTCCGGGGCGAGCGAGACGGACCAGCTCTTGCCAGCCTCGGTCAGCCGAATGGGCGCAGGCCCGTCACCCGGCACGTAGTTGCGGCATTCGGGGCAAGCGTCATAGGAGGCGGGTACGATCCGCTGGGCATAGAGGTGGCGTTCAAGCGGCGTGTCCATGAAGCCAGAGAAGAAGACGATGTTGCGCGTGCGGTCGACGCCTTCAATGGCTGCGACCGACCAGTCGCCCGCCGTGATGACTTTTCCGCCGTCAGTATCCGGGGACACAGACATGATGTGACGGTGGCCATTGACGCTTTCAGAGGTGTAGAGGATCTCGTCGTTCACCGGGACCACGTCGTTTGACAGGTTGACCCAAGTGTTCGAACGCTCCACCGGCAGGTCGACCGGGGCGTTCCAGTTGCCCGCCGCCGCGGCACGCCAGCGCTTCACTGACTGATCGCGGCCCATGAACTGATAAGTGAGTTTTTCACCGACCCAGTTCACGCGGGTGAGATACTGGTCAGTCGCCTCCCCGAAGTCTTCCATCCGCCAGTCAATCCGCGTGACGTCGCCGGTTTCCATGTCGCGCACGAACAGGTCCACGATCGCATTCGGGCGCCCGGCACGCGGGTAACGCTGATCTATGACGGTCGTCTTGTCGGCCTGGATATCGAAACGCTCGATAATATCGACCGTGCTTTCGTTGACCCTGGTGTAGGCGACATAGCGCTCGTCACCGCTCCACCAGTAGCCAGTGTAACGGTCCATTTCTTCCTGCGCGACGAACTCGGCCACACCGTAGGCAATTGCCTTGTCCGGTTCAGCATCCGGGGTGAGCTGGCGTTCTTCGCCGTTGCGCAGGTCATGCGCGAAGACAGCGCCATCGCGCACGAAACTGACATAGGTGCCCCGCGGCGACATGCGCGCGTCATACTCGAACGCGTCAGTGTCGGTGAGCTGTGTGACTTTCGGCTTTTTAGTCCCACCGGACGCCGCAGCAGGGACCTCAACGAGGAAGAGATCACCGCCGATCGGAACGAGCAAAGAAGTGGGGTCTGCCCAGTCATAGCTGACAATGCCCTTGCGCCCGGCGATGCGCTTGCGTTCACGCAACGCCTTTTCCTCTTCCGACAGTTCGACTTCTTCCGGTTCAAGCAGCGTTGAGTCCACCAGCATGCTTTGTTCGCCGGTTTCGACCAAGAATTGCCACAGGTCGTAACGGCTCGAGTCGCCGGGACGCGACTTGAGAAACGTTACGCGTTTTGCGTCGGGGGCGTATTTCACGCCAGTCGGCGATGGGCCGGAAAGGGACGGGGAGGCGAAGAGACGGTCGAGGGTCAGCTCGCTCGTCGCGGCAACTGGGGTTTCTGAAGGCATGTTGTCCTGTTGAGACGTGACGGGATCGGTCGCTTGCGCACAGACGGGCAGCGCGAAGGCAAAAACAAAACTGGCAATAAATACTCGCATCAGCGGGAACCTAACGTGCGCATTCACCCTGTCAGCCCCCGGTTGCTGCTGACATGCCCATCCATATTCCGCCGATGAAATTACTGATGATGGATGTGGCGAGATCT
>JAYZBJ010000168.1:0-6159 GCA_036338795.1 Pseudomonadota bacterium
CGGCCTCGATCGTCTCGGACGATCTGTGCCTGCTGGAAGCCGATGATGATGGCGACTGGGTTCTGACGGCGGCGGTTGTCGCAGCGCCGACTTATTGGTGGCTGGATGAGCAGATCGGCCGCTCCCTGTTTGCGCTACACCATCCGGTGCCAGGCGGCGACCCGGAGCTGGCCAGCCGGATCAACCGCATCTTTGACAACCTCCAGCCGGACAAGGTGCTTGAGCGCTTCAACTGGACCGTCCAGGCTGAAGGCACGCGCCACACGCCCGAACGCCCGCGCGCTGAAGGCATCACGCCGGATCAGCTTTTCCTGCGCGTCGAACGACAGACAATTCGCAAGCTGCCGGAAACCGGTGCGATCTGTTTCACCATTCGCGTCTGCATGGACCCGCTCATGCCGATCCTGGCCGACCCGGATGTGCGAGAGGCGTTTGAGGATGCCTGGATCGGTACGGCACCGGAGATTCGGGCCTATAAAGGCTGGGACGATCTGGAGCATCTTGTGCGCGCGGCCTGCCGACAGTCTGCCGGAGCGCAATGACGCTTAAGGCTACCTGTCCCTGTCGCAATCCGGGTGACCTGGGCTATGTGAGACCGTAATTGAAGATTCGACGGAGGTTTCATGGCGTACTGGCTGTTCAAGTCCGAACCGTTCAAATGGGGCTGGGATGCCCAGAAGAAGGCTGGCGAAAAGGGCACCGAGTGGGACGGGATCCGCAACTATCAGGCGCGCAATTTCATGCGTGACATGAAAAAGGGCGATCTCGGATTTTTCTACCACTCGAATAAGGGGCTTGAGGTTGTCGGCATTGTCGAGGTGTGCGCCGAAAGCCATCCCGATTCCACGACCGACGACGAGCGTTGGGACTGCGTCGACATACGCGCCGTGACCGACATGCCAAAGCCCGTGACGCTGCAGGATGTGAAGGCGAATGAAAAGCTGGAGGACATGTCCCTCGTCACCAGCTTTCGACTTTCGGTTCAGCCGGTCAAGGAAGATGAGTGGATGGAAGTCTGCCGCATGGGCGGCCTCAACGGAAAAACACTCAAGCCGCTCTGAGACATTTTGTTTCTCTTGGCGAAATCGCAGAACCCGTTACAGCTTTCGCCAAGCAATAGAGACTGAGGGTATTTATGAAAAAGACTATGATTGCGCTCGCGCTGGCGGCAATGGCAGCTGGCTGTGTTGGTGACGGTTATTCAGCCAACGGTGAAGCCGGAACATTCCAGACGGCTGATGGCACCGAAGTGGAATGCCGTCGCATCAAGGAAATGGGCACGCGCCTGGGCAAGCGTGTCTGCATGGAAGTTGAAGAGTGGGCAGAAGCTGACCGCGCGGCAGAAGAAGGCGCAGAAGGCTTCATGGACAGCACCACCGGCGCTGGCCGCGACATGACCGCGCCGGGCGGCATCAGCTAAACCATAAGTTACGAGTGCGGAGCCGGGGACAGGTCCCTGGCTCCGGGCCTATTTTGTGTCCTCGCCCGATGTGGGCAGGATACACAGACGCCAGCCTCAGCCGAGCGCCATCTCAAGCGCCACATCGCAGTGAATGCGGGCCGTGTCATAGACCGGCAGAGGGGCGTTGGTTTCATCCAGCAGCATGCCGATTTCCGTGCAGCCCAGAATGAGGCTGTCCGCACCAGCTTCGGCGTGGCGATGTGCGACTTGCAGATAGGCGTCGCGGCTTTTGGCCTGAACGATACCGTTCACCAATTCATCGAATATGATGGCATGAATGTCAGCCCGTTCCGCCGGGTTGGGGATGCGGACGGTGAGTCCGTGATCCGCGATCAGCCGGCCTTTGTAGAAGTCCTGCTCCATGGTGTAGGCGGTGCCGAGCAGGAGCGGTGCCTCGCGGTCATCTGCCTTGAGGCGCACAGCCGTCGCGTCCGCGATATGGAGAAACGGGATACTGAGCGCGCTTTCGATCGCTTCGGCACATTTGTGCATCGTATTCGTCGCCATGACGATCAGCTCTGCACCCGCCCGCTCCAGCCCGCAGGCAGCATTGGCGAGGCGGCGGCCTGCCTCGTCCCAGTTTCCGGCCTTCTGGAGCGCCTGGATTTCCCCGAAATTCATTGACGCGATCAGGCAGTCCGCTGTGGCGAGCGGGCCAAGCGCGCGCCGGACACCTTCATTGAGCAATCGGTAATAGATGATCGTGCTTTCCGGGCTCATGCCGCCGAGAATGCCGATCCGCTTCATCCGCGCACACCGTCCTCAAAACTGGCGAGCGCCCATTCGGCAAAGGTCGCAAGATTGCCGCCCCTGAACAGGAACGCACCGACACCTGCGGCGCGAGCCGCATCCATGTCGGTCTGCTTGTCGCCAATCAGGAAGCTCTGTTCCCGGTTCACCGGGAAGTCGGCCATGGCATGAAGCAGCATGCCCGGGCCGGGCTTGCGGTCGATACTGTTACGGCGATAGCGGGCGATCTCGCCTTCTTCATGCCAGGGCGCATGGTAGAAGCGGTCGATTTCCGTCCCGTAGGCGGCAAGTTCTTCAGCCATGAAGGCATGCAGGGCGTGCATGGCCTCCTCGGTATAGTAGCCGCGCGCGATGCCGGACTGATTGGTCACCACGAAAACGAACCAGCCGCGATCCTTGAAGGTTTTCACGCATTCCTTCGCACCGTCGATCCATTCGAAATCGTCGATCCGGCTGACATAGCCGCGATCAACATTGAGAACGCCATCGCGGTCCAGGAAGAGGGCAGGTCGTCTGGTGATCATGTGCGTGCACGCTTAACCCAGTCCGCCGGAGCGGGCCAGATGCCTTGCGCGTTCATCTATTTTCGGCCGGAGCGAGGTCTGAGACTTCTTCGCGATTGGCCCTGACGCCGATGGCAAACGGTATGAGGACGAGTGCGGTCAGGATACCAGCCAGCAGGAACGCTGCGCCAGGGAAATAGACCGGGGCATCGGGGGCGGAAAAGGCATGCAGTGTCTGCGTCATGAGCAGGGGTGCGAAGATGATCGAGAAGGCGTTGATACTGGCCGTTGCCCCTTGCAATTCGCCTTGCGCATTTCGCGGTGTCAGACCGGACATCACCTGGTTGAGCGAGGGGCCGAACACGCCGCCAAGTGCGCTGATTGGAATGATCGCATAGATCATCCAGCCGCTGACTGCTGCCGCATACATGAAGAAGGTCACGATCGAAACAATCATACCGTAAAGCGCTGTACGCACTGGGCCGAAGCGCTTGATCGCAGGGCCGATTACGAAGACCTGCACCAATGCCGATCCGAGGCCGACCATGGCGAGGGAGAGGCCGATCTGCGTCTCCGACCAGTCATAGCGAATGTCTGAGTAGAAGTTCCAGGTCGACGGGAACACGCTGTGGGCGAACTGGTAGAGGCCGAACGCGACGATGAACCAGGCGACCTTGGGCAGTTTCGAGAAATGCTTCACCGCGCCGAACGGATTTGCCCGGGCAATGTCGAATGGGCGCCGATCTTCCCGCGCCAGCGATTCCGGCAGGACGAAATAGCCATACAGGAAGTTCAGGATGGACAGTAGCGCGGCCCCAAAGAAGGGCAGGCGCGTATCAATTGAGCCGAGCAGCCCGCCAATGGCCGGGCCAAGTATGAAGCCGATGCCGAAGGCTGCGCCGATCATGCCGAATGCCTTGCCGCGTTCCTCCGGCTCGGTGACGTCGGCGATGTAGGCATTGGCCGTCGAGAATGTGGCCGCGGAAATGCCGGTCAGCGCGCGCCCGACAAAGAGAAGCCAGACGGAATCGGCCAGCCCCATGATGATGAAGTCGATGCCCAGCGTCGCGATGGAAACCAGGAGCACGGGCCGTCTCCCAAATCTGTCAGACAGGTTTCCGATGGTCGGCATGGCCGCAAAGTTGAGGATGCCATAGGTCGCCATCAGATAGCCGCCGATGATGATGGTTTCCTCAGCCGGGTTGCCCGTCAGCTCTTCGAGCAGGGACGGCATGACCGGGATGATGATGCCGAAACCCATCATGTCGAGTGCCACACAGACGATGACGAAAAGGAAGGCGTTCTTCCCGTGTTTGCGCGTGGCGGGGGCTTCAGTCATGCGGCGAGGGTTTGGCCGTGATTGTGAGCAAGGTCAATCGACCATTATGACGCTTTGCGGCGCGTGAGGCTGGCCAGCCCCACACCGCCGAGGATGAGCAGGGTGGCAATGAAGAAGCGCAACGTCACAGGCTCTGACAGGAAGACGACACCGCCGGCAGCGGCGATGGCTGGCACGGTCAGCTGTGCGATGCCGGCGAGGCTGGCGCTCATGTCCCGCAGGGCGGCATACCAGATGGCATAGCCCAGCCCGGATGTGATGGCACCCGACGCGACCGCATACAGAATGCCTGCAAGGCTTGGCGTTGTTTCCGCCAGCAGGAAGATGGCAGGGATGCTGAGCGCGGCGACGATCGCGGTGGCGCGCAGGAAATTGCCTGCCGTCTGCGCCGTTGGCTGGCTTTGTCCGCGCCCGCGCAGCGAGTAGACGCCCCAGGCGACCCCTGAAACAGCCATCAGGAGCGCCCCTTCGAGCGGCGGCGCTTCCAGCCCCGGCAGTAACAGCCACACCAGGCCGCCAATTGCCATTATGAGGCCGGCCCAGCGCTGCACTGAAAGGGTTTCCCCGCTCGTCAGCGCCCATCCGATCATCGTCAACTGGACCAGCGCAAACAGGATCAGCGCACCTGTGCCGGTCGCAAGCGTGAGATAGGCGATCGAGAAGGCGGCGGCATAGGCAAAGAGCGCTGCGCCCGATGCCCAGCTGCCCGAGGCGATGGCTTTGCGGGGAGACACCAGCGAGGCCAGCACCAGCGCGCCGGATGCGATGCGCAGGGCTGTGAAGCTCCACGGCCCGGCTTCACCCGTCGCCATGGCAAGCCGGGCGAGGACGGAATTCGCGGCAAATGCCGTCATGGCGAGCGCGGTAACGAGGAAGAGGCGAAGGGAAACAGAGGTCATCGGCGTCCGCATGCCGTAAATGGGGGAGGCTGGCCAGTCACGAAGCCGTAAAGACGCAGGAAATCAGCCCTTAACAGGCTCACCGACTTGTTTGATAGTCGCGCAAATCAAGCCTCGAATGATGAATGGAGTGGGCATCATGACGGTCATAATCATCAGCCTGGTCGCGGTCATCGCGCTCGTTACGCTGATCGTGGTCTACAATATCCTCGTCGGCAAACGTCAGATGGTCCGCAATGGCTGGGCCGATATTGACGTGCAGCTGAAGCGGCGGGCAAATCTCATCCCCTCCCTCGTCGAGACGGTGAAGGGCTATGCCGCGCATGAGCGTCAATTGTTCGCGGAGGTCACCGAGAAGCGGGCGCAGGCTGTCCAGGCCGGTGACGATGCCCGCCAGCGCGGGGCCGCCGAAAGCCAGCTGTCGCGCCCTGTTGGCCGCCTGCTCGCCGTTGCCGAGGACTATCCGGAACTGAAAGCGAGCGACAATTTTCGTCAGCTGCAGGAAGAGCTGTCCGACACGGAGAGCAAGATCGAGATGGCGCGCCGGTTCTATAACGGCGCGGTGCGGGAGCTGAATACGGTGATTGAGAGCTTCCCTTCCAATCTCGTTGCCGGGCCGTTCGGCTTTGAGCAGGCTGACTTCTTCGAAATCGAGACCTCTGACCGGGCCTTGCCGGGTGTCGATTTTGGCGCGGCTGGAGGGGCAAGCTGATGGTGCGCTGGCTGCTGGTCTGCCTTGCGGCTGCGACGCTCGCATTCGCGGCGGCTGCTGAAGAACTCATCAACCGATTTGACGTTGGCCTCGAGGTGGAAGCGGACGGCGACCTCATCGTCACCGAAACAATCACCGTGACGGCGGAAGGCAACCAGATCCGCCGGGGCATCTTCCGGGACATGCCGCGCTATTTCCTCATGGACGGGGACCGCATGCGCTATGGCTACAAGGTCCTGTCGCTGAAGCGCAATGGCGAGCGCGAGCCTTATGAGACCAGCACGGTCAATAATGCCTGGCGAATCCGCATTGGCGATGAAGATCGGTTCCTGTCGCCTGGCGAGCACGTCTATGAAATTCGCTACCGGGTCAAAAACCAGGTCCGATACTTCGAGGAATTTGACGAGATCTACTGGAACGTCACTGGCAACTACTGGAGTTTCCCCATCTTGGAGGCGAGCGCGCGGATCACCCTGCCGGAAGGCGCGCAGATG
>JAYZBJ010000169.1:0-7920 GCA_036338795.1 Pseudomonadota bacterium
AAGGCGGATTTGACGTGTCTGAGTTTCCAGCCGTCCAGGGTTGGATTGCGCGCTGCGAGCGCGAACTCGGCCTGCCCCATCTTCATGAGGTTACTGATGTACAGGTATGATGAATTCGACGCGCAGATCGTGCGCGAGCGAGTTGAGCAATTCAGAGGACAGGTGGAACGCCGCCTCTCCGGCGAACTGAAGGAAGACGAGTTCAAGCCGCTCCGGCTGCAGAATGGCGTCTACCTCCAACTGCACGCCTACATGCTGCGCATCGCCATTCCCTATGGCCAGCTCTCGGCGCGCCAGATGCGCCGCCTGGCCAAGATCGCGCGTGATTATGACCGTGGCTATGGCCACTTCACGACGCGTCAGAACATCCAGTTCAATTGGGTTGCCCTGAAAGACATTCCGAATGTTCTCTCAGAGCTGGCGGAAGTTGAGATGCATGCAATCCAGACTTCTGGCAACTGCATCCGCAACGTGACCAGCGACCACTATGCCGGCGCGACAAAAGACGAGATCATGGACCCGCGTCCGTGGTGTGAAATCATCCGCCAATGGTCGACATTCCACCCGGAATTCGCCTTCCTGCCGCGCAAGTTCAAGATTGCCGTCACAGCCGCAGAACATGACCGCGCTGCCATCAAGGTCCACGATATCGGGCTGCACATGCGCGAGAAAAACGGCGAGGTCGGATTTGAGGTCTGGGTTGGCGGCGGTCAGGGCCGGACCCCGCACATCGCTGCCAAGGTCTCTGACTTTGTGCCCGAACGCCAGCTTCTTGATTATCTCGAAGCCATCATGCGGGTTTATAACCGCTTTGGCCGCCGCGATAACAAGTTCAAGGCCCGGATCAAGATCCTCGTCTCGGAAACTGGGGAAGAAGAATTCCGCAAGCTTGTGGAAGACGAGTTCGCGGCGCAGCGAGAGCGCGAGAAGATCGACCTGCCCAAGGAAGAGATCGACCGGATTCACGCCTACTTCGCACCGCCAGCCCTTGATGCGAAACCGGCAACCTCCGAAGCGTTCGAGCGGGCGAAGACCGCAGACGCTGCCTTCGCTCGCTGGACGCGCGCTAACCTTCATGCCCACAAGGTCGATGGCTACACCTCGCTGACGGTGAGCCTGAAGCCGATCGGTGTGGCCGCCGGTGACGCGACCGACACGCAGATGATGGTCGTTGCCCATCTCGCCGAGACTTATGGACATGACGATATCCGCGTGACCCACGCACAGAACCTCGTCCTGCCCCACGTCGCGCTGGACGATGTTTATGAGGTCTATCGCGAACTCGACGCGGCAGGTCTCGCGACGCCGAACGAAGGCCTGATCTCAGACATGATCGTCTGCCCCGGCCTTGACTACTGTAATCTGGCGAACGCCCGCTCCATCCCGGTTGGCATGGCAATCCAGGAGGCATTCAGCGATCCGGACGACCAGGCTGATATCGGCAAATTCCACATCAACATTTCAGGCTGCATCAATGCTTGCGGACACCACCATGTCGGCCATGTCGGCATTCTGGGTGTCGATCGTAAAGGTGAGGAATACTACCAGATCACGCTCGGCGGCCGCGCAGACGAAAAGGCCGCGATCGGACAGATCGCCGGCCCTGGCCTCAAGGCTGACGACGTTCCGGCCGCGCTCAAGCGCCTGGTCGACCGGTATCGCGAGCTTCGCACCAGCAAGGACGAGACCTTCATTGAAACCTTCGAGCGCGAAGGCATGGAGCCGTTCAAGGAAGTCATTTACGCCGGCGCGTAAACAAGCAGGTTTCACAATATGCCACTCATCAAGAACCGACAGGAAGTCGATGACGTCTGGGCGTTTGTCCCCGATGACGCGCCCCTCTCACCAGGCGGCTGCATTACGGTTTCTCTCAGCCGTTTTCGCAGCGAACAGGAGCTGTTGATGGCGCGCAACACCGAGATTGGTGTGCGTTTAGAGCCTGCAGATGACCCCGATGAACTCGAAGATCACCTGGACCGGCTTTCGCTGATCGAAATCAGCTTTCCCAAATACACTGACGGTCGTGGCTACTCGCAGGCGCAAGTCCTTCGCAGACGATTTGGATATGAGGGAGAGCTCCGCGCGGTTGGTCACGTCCTGCGAGATCAGATTCTCTATATGAACCGTTCAGGGTTCGACGCTTTCGAGACCGAACGTGCGGAACTACCTTCAGTTTTGAAAGCGCTGGAGGAGTATTCGGCGTTCTACCAACCAGCTGCCGACGGCGCGAAACCAGTTTTCAGGCGTCGTCACGAGAAGGAATAGAGGCATTCATGCCCTACACCGACTATCAGACACGCCTCATGGAACCAGTCGCCGAGCGCCTGGAACGCCTGAACGCAGAACTGCGTGATGCATCCGCGACGACTGTTCTGCGCGCTTCCCTCATTCGGGAGTGGCCGCAAAAGTTGACCTATGTGTCGAGCTTCGGCGCCGAAAGCGCCGTGATGCTGGCGCTGATTGCAGATGTCGATCCTGATTTTCCGGTGATCTTCCTTGAGACGGGCATGCACTTTCCGCAGACGCTCGACTACAAGGATCAGCTGATCGATCAGCTCGGCCTGACCAATGTCCGCGAAATCCCGCCGAGCGAGACTGAACGCAAGGTCCTCGACCCGAAGAACATGCTCTGGAAAACTGATCCGGATGCATGCTGCGCCATGCGCAAGGTTCGCCCACTGGAACCCGCGCTGGAAGGTTTCGACGCTTGGATTACGGGCCGCAAACGTTTTCATGGCGGTGCGCGTCTGAGCCTGCCCGTGTTTGAACATTCCGGTGGCCGGTACAAGGTGAACCCACTCGCCAACTGGACGCAGGAAGACGTCGACCGCTTCTTTGCAAGCCGTAACCTGCCACGACATCCGCTTGTCGATCAGGGCTATCCATCTGTTGGATGCTGGCCATGCACCAAGCCCGCAGCTGACCCGAACGACATCCGTTCTGGCCGCTGGGCAGGCATGGACAAGACCGAATGCGGCCTGCACGTGGACAAGAAAGAACGCCCGCGCGTCTTTTGACGTCCGACGACCAGGTCCGATCTCACTTCGGACAAAATCGGCCACAATATGAAGGCATGCCCAGACATGCCCGCTGGCTCGCAGCTGCACTCCTCATTGCGTTCTTCCCCGAACGGCCTGCCTCCGCCCAGACCGTGCAGGAGAGTATGGGCGCGGAGCTATGGCGCGAGGCTCTTGAAGCCCATGATCGTCACCGTGACCGGGCGACGAATGACAAATACATGGTCGTCATCGACTATCGGCGTGCGTCAGGCGAGCCACGTTTCTTCCTTGTCGACATGAAACGTCAGACAGCCAATGTCTTTCTGGTGTCTCATGGTCTAGGCTCAGACCCTGATCATGACGGCGTAGCGGATACATTTTCCAACACGCCCGGCTCCAAGATGAGTTCACTCGGCACCTTCGTGACGGCGGAAACCTATTATGGCCGACACGGCCTTTCCTTGCGGCTCGACGGACTCGAAGCGCAAAACAACGCAGCCAGGGAGCGGGCGATCGTCATTCACGGCGCAGACTATGTGACGCCCCGGCGCACAAAGATGGGCCGCAGCTGGGGCTGCCCGGCGCTGGAGCGATCAGTCGCCCTCGATCTCATTCCCAAGATTGCAAATGGCGTTCTGGTCTATTCGCGCGGCCCCGACCAAGACTGAATTCTACACACCCAGATTGTCGATCAGCCGTGTCGAGCCCATCCAGGCGGCGGCCAGCAAGCGGCCTTCCTGTCCGTCCTGCAGGGGCCCGTCGGGCAAATCGACCAGCGTGCCCGGGTCTACGGCGCTGACATAATCAAGCTTCGAAAATCCGGCTGCGAGGATATGTCCACGCGCTTCCCGCACGGCCTCTTCCACCGGCACGCCGATACGAATACGGCAGGAGGCCCTGTGAAGGGCTGAGTGGATCGCATTGGCGCGGCTACGCTCTTCCTCGCTGAGATACGCGTTGCGAGATGACTGGGCGAGGCCATCCTCATCGCGCCAGGTCGTGCCGCCAATGATCTCGATGCCGAAGCCCAGATCTCGGACCATCCGCCGGATGATCTGCAGCTGCTGGTAGTCTTTCTCCCCGAAGACGGCGACGTCAGGCTGCACGTGGATGAAGAGGCGCGCAACCACCGTAGCCACGCCATAGAAGAAGTGCGGACGATAGATGCCGTCCAGGAGGTCTGACATCTCCTCCACCCGAACATTCGTGAGCGACCCATCCGGGTACATCTCCTCGACGGACGGGCAGTAGACCAGACCGCAACCAGCCGCGCTCAGGCGCGCGACATCGCCCTCCTCGTTTCGTGGATACCGATCCAGATCCTCACCCGGGGCAAACTGTGTGGGATTAACAAAAATTGAGGCGATAACCGTCTCACAGTTTTCCCCAGCTTTCTTGACGAGCGATATGTGCCCGTCATGCAGCGCACCCATCGTCGGTACAAACCCGATTTTGTTGCCTTTTTCCCGTTCCGCCCTGACTGCGGCCTGCAGATCAGCCCGCGTACGTACGATTTTTGCCTGCATATTGTTCACTTGGCGCCTGCTCCGAACTCTGATTTCGTAAACGACCTGTTAACCAATTCACGCGATTTGTTCACTTATGAGAAAGCCCATCATGCCTCGACTGAAAGTGCTGCTCGCCTGTGCGGGCCTGTCCTCGCTGAAGCGCCGCAAGCCTCGTCTGGTCTCCGCGTTGGAGCCGGAACCTATCAGGCGCCCGCTGGAAGACAACTCGGCTGATCAGGCAGATGAATGGCTTTTCGATCACCAGCCTGAAGCGACCTCGCATGGCCGCGCGCTCGACACGCTGACGCGTTCCATGATGCGCCTGCGCGAGTCCCTTTCTGGTGTGGCCGCATATGCACCGATCACGGTTGAGCCGGAACCGGCGTTCTCGCTTGGTGCCTGCAGCTTCGATGGCGACCTGTTCGAGGGTGAGCCAATGCTCGCTTCAACGCGCGCCGGAACTGCAATTGGCCTTGATCACGACCTGTTTGAAGATGCTGGCAATGCGCTTGTCTTCGGCGAACCGGCCGACCAGGGCGCGCTGTATCGGCATGCTGCCTAGTTTGCCCAGCCCCTGACGGCAGGCGAGAGTGGAGTTTTCCCAAATGCCCGCAGACGGATTCGGCACAGTCACCACCAACCGCGATGATCCAGTAACGCTTCGGCCTTCGCCGGACCGGGAATGTCGCGTCATTGTCGTTGGCAATGAAAAAGGTGGTGCTGGCAAGTCGACAGTCGCCATGCACCTGTCCGTTGCGCTGATGCGCATGGGACAGCGCGTGGGCGTCGTCGACCTTGATGTTCGCCAACGTACACTCACCCGCTATCTCGAGAACCGTCTGCGCTGGATGCAGTCGACTGGCTCGAAGCTGCCAATGCCGGAGATCATTCGCGTTGACGCCAGCACCGAGCGCGATCTCGATACGGCAGAAGACGAAGAAACGCAGCGCCTTATGGGTGCAATCGAGCGTTTGCGCGCTGTCAGCGACTATATCATCGTTGATGCGCCCGGCGGCGACACGTTCTTGTCACGCCTCGCGCACACGGTGGCAGACACGCTGATCACGCCGCTCAACGACAGCTTTGTCGACTTCGACCTGCTCGGCGATGTGAACCCACAGACGCTCGAAGTGATCCGGCCAAGCTTCTATTCGGAGATGGTCTGGAACTGCCGCAAGAAGAAGGCGCAGACGTCCCGCAAACCTATTGACTGGGTTGTCATGCGTAACCGCGTCTCACCGCTTGAGGCGCGTAACAAGCAGAAAGTCGGCGAAGCGCTGAACAACCTTTCCAAGCGGATCGGGTTTCGCCTGGCACCAGGTCTGTCAGAGCGTGTGATCTATCGTGAACTCTTTCCGGCAGGCCTTACGCTGCTGGATCTGACGGAGCGTGGCTCGAACGTCGCCTTTACGATGAGCCACGTCGCTGCGCGTCAGGAGCTTCGGGATCTGGTGATCTTGCTCCAGCTGCCCGCACTGGCCGGCGCCGAAATCTCCTTCTAGCCACGAAGCTTGTCTGCCGGGCGCTTTCGCGGGTGCACAAGTTTTTGCTCACGCCTCGAATTGCGGATTTCCAGTTAAGACCCGAAACAGGAAAAGGGCGTGTCCCGAGGCAGGACACGCCCTTTTTTATCTGAATTGTCCGGGCTGGAGGCTACGGAATTTCGACACCGGTCTGCTTTGGAATGAGCGTCTCGAACGGCGCGCGCTCATCAGCAAGGCTCTCGTCGCCTTCGCCAACAGGCGCGGTGAATACCTGACCGTTCAGCATGGGAAGCGCAGCACCGTCCGGATTGACCGGCGACTGGAGCGCACTGAACGCGTAGCTTGCCTTTAGCTCGTCAGCTTCCTGGTTCTCATCAAAGCTCTGATACGCGGCCTCGATCAGGTCCGTCACATGCGCATCGCGGGACTTTGAGGTCGAACCGCCAAACATGATCGCGACAACCCGGCGGCCATCGCGCTTGGCCGAAGCCATCAGGTTGAAGCCTGACGCACGCGTATAGCCCGTCTTGATACCGTCGACCCCATCAACACTCTTCAGGAGGTTGTTGTGGTTCTTGTAGCTACGGTTGCCGTAAGTGAAGCTCGCACGGGAGAAATAGTGATAGTAGTCGGCATGATCCTCGAGCAGGCGTTCTGCGAGGATGGCCATGTCGCGTGCGGTCGAGAGCTGGCGTGTGTCCGGTAGTCCCGATGCGTTTCGGAACGTGGTGTTATTCATGCCGAAGGTCTTGGCCTTGGCGGTCATCAGCGTCGCGAAACGGGATTCTGTGCCGCCCAGGCGTTCGCCAACCACCGCAGCGACATCATTAGCCGACTTGGTGACCAACGCGTCGATCGCGTCACGAACACTAATTGTGGAGCCCGGTGAAAGACGAAGGGATGATGGCGGCTGGGACGCGGCGTGACGGGAAACTGGCAGCCTTTCATTAAAGGTGACTTCGCCGGCCTTGAGTGCGTCAAACAGCATGTAGAGCGTCATCGCCTTGGTCAGCGATGCAGGATAGCGCGGCGCATCGGCATGGCGCGCATGAAGCACTTCGTTTGTATCTGCGTCGACAACGATTGAGGCGTACTTTTCAGCGATCGCTGCCGGTGCCAGTGCAACCATCATTATGATTGCGCCAAAGGCTGCCCGGATATTCTTCCCGCCAGCGCGAAATGCCATGGAACTCCCTCCGTTGAAAACGTTGCGAACCCCGGCCTCCCGATGATTCGATCATAGAGTGGCCGATTTCTCTTATCCAGCAGTTAAGCAAATCTACCTGCATGAACCATACCGACACTGAAACGTTAATGAACGCGGAAAATTTATTGTGCACCGCACAAAATTTGTTGCAAGTGCGAACAAGCTTTGCTATATAGCTCCCATCGAAGGAGTATCCCTATGCCCAAGACCGAAACCAACATGTTCGGTGCTTTCACGCCCGAGACATTTGTCAAAGCCTTCCCGTTCGCGACGCAATTCGGCGACATGGGCAAGGACGCCATGAACGCTGGCACGGAAAGCGCCAAAGCTTCCGTGAAAAGCTTCCAAGACGCCAGCGCAGCCGTAATGCGCCAGGCCCAGGATCGCGTCAGCATGACCGTCGAAACCGGCAAGACCCTTGCTGGCGCCAAGACTGTCGAAGAAGCGATGGAAATCCAGTCCGCTTACGTTCGCAGCGCTTTCAAGGCACATCTTGACGGCCTCAGCGAGCTCGCCGGCATCTATTCCACGGCGATGAAAGACTGCATGGAGCCGTTCGCTGGCTACACGAAAGAAATGATCGCCGAGTCCAAGAAGGCGACTGCGAAAGCAAAAGCTTCCTGAGCTGCGCACTTTGCAGGCAGAAATTCAGGTGGGCCGGCTGATCATTCAGCCGGCCCATTTCTTTTCGGCCAATAATTTCATTCCGGGGGGATACGCAG
>JAYZBJ010000170.1:0-3745 GCA_036338795.1 Pseudomonadota bacterium
CGCCAGCAATCCGGGAGCGCCGTAAAGATGTCCAGGCGCAGCTCAGCTGATAGTCGCTTTGCCGGGATTGGCCGCATCTGGGGCGAAACAGGACCGACAAGCCGGCTCATCCTCGGAACGCTTCTGGTGATCATGATCGGCCTAGTCGGGCTGACGCCGAAGAGCGTGTTCGGCACAGAGCTGACCTGGCCTTATGCTGCGCTGCTGGCGGCATGTGGCTGGGGGCGCAGCGGCCTTGCCTTCCGGCCCATGTTCATTCTCGCGGTTCTCGGATTTGCGCAGGATGTCAGCGCGTATGCCCCACTGGGCTGCTTTGCCTTCATCAACCTGACGACGTTCGGTCTCAGCGCGCTGGTGCATCGCAGCTTTGACCGGGAGCGTTCACCTGTGATTACGACTCTGGCGCCGATTGTCCTTTATGCCGTCGCATTTGGCCTTGTCTGGCTGTTTGCAAGTTTCAACGGCAATCACCTGGTGCAGACGACGCCCATAATTCAGACCTATGTCGTGACCTATATTCTTCATATCATCGTGGCCCCGGTATTCGACCTTGGCCGCAGGGCAGCAACCATGACAGGGAGCCTCGCATGAACGGTTCCTCCGAACACGATAATGACGTCCGGATGAACCGGCGGATCGTCACCGCCGGTATCGCTGGCGGTGTGCTTTTCTCCGGCCTTGCCGCCCGGCTCGCGCAGCTACAGCTGTTCGAGGGACAGAAATACCAGAAGATCGCTGACGAGAATGGCGTGAAGCTGGATCTCGCCCCGCCGATGCGCGGCATGATCGTCGACCGGTTCGGCGTTCCGCTCGCCTCGCACCGCCAGGCCGGGCGTGTGTCCATCGTGCGCGAGCAGACACCCGATCTTGCCGCGTCCCTTCGGGAAGTCGCCAAGCATATTGACCTGCCGCCTGACCAGCAGGCCCGCATTTTTGCGCAGGCGCGCCAGCAGGCCTCCTTCCAGACCACGATCGTCAAGAATGAGTTGTCCTATGAGGACTTCGCCCGCATGTCGCTTCTGGCGGCGGAAATACCGGGCGTCCAAGTGGATATGGCGCCGACACGCTCCTATCCGCGGGGGCGGGATCTGGCGCACGTTCTGGGCTATGTCGCCAAGGCCAGCGGGGATGACCTTTCCCGACTGTCAGAAGGCGCGACATCTGAAGAGGCGACCTTGCTTCGCAAGCTGTTCCGTCACCCTGACATGCGTACAGGCCGGTCGGGTGTGGAGCGCTATGCCGAGGAGTGGCTGCGCGGCGAGCCGGGCTTTCGCCGTCTTGAGACCAACGCCGCGGGCCGCGTCATCCGTGAACTGGACAGCGATGACCTCGCCCCGACGCCGGGCAAGGATATTGGCCTCACCATTGATGCCGAACTCCAGCGCGCCGCGATCGAACGTTTTGGCGAAGAGAGCGGCGCAGCCGTTGTCCTCGATATCGAAACGGGTGCGATCCTCGCGCTTGTCTCGACGCCGGCATTCGATCCGAATGACTTCGTGAACGGCATCTCGCACGCAGACTATAATGCGTTGCGCGAGAATGATCGCTCCCCGCTTTACCACAAGGCCTATGACGGCACGTACCCGCCGGGTTCAACCTTCAAGATGGTTGTCGCAACGGCGGCGCTGGAGGCGGGCATCGACCCCAACATGCGGGTCCACTGCAATCGCTATTATCGCTTCGGCAACCGGACCTGGCACTGCTGGAAGCGTGGTGGCCACGGCTCGGTGAACATGCACTGGGCAATGAAGGGCAGTTGCGACGTCTACTTCTATGAGATCGCCCGCCGTGTGGGCGTTGAGCATCTCGCAGATGTGTCCAAGCGGTTTGGCTTCGGCCAGACCTGGGAGCTTGGCATGACCGGTGGCCGTGCAGGTACGGTCCCGAATGACGAGTGGAAGCGCAATGCACTCGGCGAGCCCTGGTATGAGGGTGAGACGCTCAACTATGGCATCGGACAGGGTTACCTTTCGACGAGCCCGCTGCAACTGGCCCTCATGTCTGCTCGCATCGCTGCGCGTGGCCGCCTGATCGAGCCGTACCTGATTGGCGAGGGGCCGCGCCCGGACAAGCCGATCCCCCATGCAGAGCCGCTCGACCCGGAAATGATGGACCGGATGAAGGCTGGCATGTACGGCGTGACCTCCGAAGCTGGCGGTACGGCGTGGAGCTCGGGCGACCTTGGCCTTGGCGGGCCGCGCCTTGCCGGCAAGACGGGCACCGCGCAGGTGCGCCGGATCACCGAAGAAGAGCGCCGGACCGGTGTTCTCAAAGGGGACCAGCTGGCGCGTAAGCTGCGCGACCATGCCCTGTTCGTCTGCTACGCACCGGCCGATGATCCGAAATATGCCGCAGCTGTCGTGGTCGAGCATGGTGAAGGCGGCTCAAGTGCCGCAGCGCCGGTGGCTCGCGACATCATGGCGACCGCAATCCGACGTGATTCGCGCCGTGCGGCTCGCTGGCAGACGGCAAATATTCCGTCCATCGTCACGCGTGGGGGCTCCCAGTAATGGCGCGTGCCGCCCGTGCGACTGCAATGCGGTTTGAAGATCGCACGATGGCGCAAACCCTGGGCGCTCTGCCGTGGGGGCTGATCCTCATGCTGATCAGCATGGCGCTGATCGGCACGGCGGCGCTGTATAGCGCGACCTTTACCAACCCTGTCGAAGCGACGCTTCCAGCGCGTCACGCTTTCCGCTTCACCATCGCGCTCGGCCTGATGTTCGTCATCGCGCTTGTGCCGGTGAACGTCTGGCTGAAGGCGGCATGGCCGGCCTATTTCGTGACGCTGGCGATGCTTGTCGGAGTTGAGCTGTTCGGCGTGACGGGCGGCGGTGCAACGCGGTGGTTGCCGCTGGGTCCGGTGAATGTGCAGCCATCAGAGTTCATGAAGCTGGCGCTCACGCTGGCGCTGGCGCGCTATTATCATAACAACCTGCCCCATTCGAACGGGCGGTTCTTCATTCATCTGCCACCGCTTTTCATCATTCTCCTGCCTGCTGCGCTGATCTTCAAGCAGCCAGACTTCGGCACGACGCTCGCCCTTCTCGCATCGGGCGGGGTGCTCATTTATATTGCGGGGCTCTATTATCGGGTCATCGCCGCCGTTGCCGTGACAGCGCTAATCAGCGTCTGGCCGATCTACCAGTTCGTTCTGGAAGACTATCAGCGCGAGCGCGTCGATACCTTTGTCGCGCAGCTGACCGGACAGGCGGTGAATACGCTGGATGATGGCTACCAGATCGAACAGGCGAAGATCGCCATCGGATCGGGCGGCTGGCAGGGCAGGGGCTTCATGGAGGGGATCCAGGCCCAGCTCGACTACATCCCCGAGCAGCATACCGACTTCATCCTCACCGTGATCGCCGAAGAGTTCGGATTCCTTGGCGCGACCGGGCTTTTGCTGCTCTGGGCGATCATTCTGGTTTGGGGACTTATCATCGCGCGCGGCTCAGTCAGCCTTTTTGGACGCTTTGCGGCGACGGGATGTGTTGCAACGGTAGCGTTTTTCATCCTATTTAACGTCGCGATGGTGCTGGGGCTGGTACCTGTCGTCGGTGTTCCGTTACCGCTGATCTCCTATGGCGGCACGGTGATGTTCACGACGATGGCCTGTTTCGGGGTTATCATGTCTGTACATCTGGGGCGCGATGAGCGGTTGAACACGCAAGGGGGAATTTGACCCTTTTGTGGCGGATCAAGTTGACGTTTGTCCCGCGAAAATCATACCGCAAGGGGAGTAAAA
>JAYZBJ010000171.1:0-16631 GCA_036338795.1 Pseudomonadota bacterium
AGAGTTCCAAGAACTCGGCTTCCCGCTGCCGCAGCAGGCAACCGGCCGCTTTGCCAAAGAAGCCATCGATGCCTGGATAGAACCGAGCCGGCTCACTTCCGAGGGCAACATCAAGGACGATCACGACCCGTTTGACGCTGAAGACATGTTCGACTGACCATGCAGCAAGTTAAGGCGGCCAATATCCAGAAGAAGAAAACCGTTGACGGCTCGATAACATATTGGTGGGTCGTCCCGACAAAGGCTCGGAAGGCGGGCTGCCCACTCGCGACGGAAAAGTTGGGCAAGGATGAGCAGTCTGCGCTCTCTCGAGCAACAATGCTCAACGACATGCTCAATGAATGGCGCAAAGGCCGGTTGGCGGCGGAGAAGGCCAACGGGCCTGTAGACGGCTCCGTCAATGCCTTGGTCAAGAAGTTTTATGCTGATCCCGTTTTCAAGAACAAAGCACCGGGTACTCGAAAATGGTATGTTGAGAACCTAGACGCCTCCCTCGAACTCCTGCCAACAGAGACAGCTCGACTTACATTTGGGCGCGCCAGTGCGAAGACGGTTAAACCCCGCCACGCAGATAGCTTCTACAAAGTGGCGCTCATGGGCAAAGCGCGCGATCCTTCAGCTATGCATTTGGGTCGTGGCGAGGCGATGGTCAAAGCCCTTAAGCACGTCTGGAACACCCAGCTCAAAGGACAGCCTAATCCTTGGGAAACCGTGACAATCATCAAAAACAAGAAGAAGGCCCGTCCCTACACGCGCTTCTATTTCAATCAGTTCGTGAAGACGTGCATCGAGGAAGGCGACACAGGCATGGCCTTGGCAGCCTTCCTTGCGTTCGAGTTCGCGCAACGAGCCGGTGACGTTCGGACCTTTACGTGGGAAGAATGTTTCCGTGAGAATGACAAAGTCTTCTACATCGCCCAGAAGAAGACCGGTTACGATCTGCGCATCCCGTTAATAAAGCCAGGGACGGACCAAGAGACATTTCCGGGCCTCATCAAGCTGCTTCAGTCGATCCCGCGAACAAACAAGTACATCATCACAACCAAATCGACCGGCACCCCGTATTCGAGTAGGCACTTAAACACGATCTACCGCAAGCTCGCCCGCAAGGCGGATATCCCCCGCGACCTACACTTCAAGTGCTTCAGGCATGGCGCCATGACGGAGATGGCGGACGCCGGTGCGACGTCACGGGAGATGATGAGTTTGTCCGGCCACCTCACCACAGCCATGGTCGATGTCTACACATCGAAGAGTACGACTCAAACCATGAATGCTATTGAAAAGCGACGCATTTTTGGGTGGTCTGAGGATGCTGTGAAAGAAATCATCGCAAGCTATGAAAGGGGTGAGGTGGTTCAAGAGTGACTACAAATCACCGGATCCAAATCAGAGTTCCTATCAAAGTTCGATTTTCTCTCGATGTTCCGTATAGTTGAAGCGTGCCATTTCCCGCCGCGCGCAGTCCGGATGCCTCTTTGGTTGAGTTCTGCAGCTATGGCGCTCAGCGAGTAAATTCCGCTCTCGCGCAAGTCTTCAATGATGGGAGAGATGGTACCTGCAAACGTCTCGGATTTAGCCTTCAGAGCTTTTAGAGCTTCGTCAGGGCGCCCCTCAGGCCGATAGCCTCTGTCCCCTCCCAATTTCACACCTCGCACCTTCGCGACCTCCAGAGCAGCCTTTGTGCGCTCGCTGATCCGGCGGGCTTCGTCTTCTGCGACGGCGGCCAGAATATGAAGCGTCAGACGGTTAGCCTGAGGATTGTCGCAGGCAACGAATTCGATCCCGCTCTCCATGACCGAGGACACGAAGGCAACATTTCGCGCGAGCCGATCGAGCTTGGCTATGATGAGCACTGCTCCGGTCTGCCGGCAGAGCTGCAGTGCCTTGGCGAGCTCGGGGCGATCCTTCCGCTTTCCGCTCTCGACCTCGACGAACTCAGTGACCGTCGCGTCAGGATTTCCAACCAGGTGCCGCCTGACAGCCTCCCGCTGAGCTTCAAGCCCGAGTCCGGACTTTCCTTGTTGCTTGGTGGAAACTCGGAAATAGGAAGCGTATCGAAGGTGTTTCACGGTATTCATGACCTTACAAGACTGATCAACGTTCGTTGATCAGTCTTGTATAGGGTGAACACTTCAAATGAAATCCACTAGTCTGAAAATATATTCTGAAAGATCAATCGTGAGAGCAGAGTGACCTGACAGACGATTTTTGCACGGTTCGTGTTCGTATCGACAGACTTCAACCCTGTCGAACAGGCTGGTCTTCGTAAAAGCAAGATCAAGCCGGAAGCGGACGCGTCATGCATTCCTCAATTGTATTTGAACTGGACTAGGCCACCGCACTCTTGTTAATGCGTTCGATCGCCTCGATCAGACGATCCGTTCTGGTCATGTCAAAGACTTGCTCGGGGCCGCTTGGTGCAATGTCTGTGAACGGGCTGCCATAAAGCAGAGCCGGGTCCATGACCCCCTTCTCGGTCAGATGCTCGATGATCATCTCGACGAATTCGATCTGCTCCGCCGTAGCGCTGCTGTCGCCCACAAATTCACTAAATGCTTCCACGACCGCGCTGCGTTCAAGACCAATCAGTGATCTTATGAAACGTCCGAGGCCATCGCTTAGTTCAGCGGCCTTCTCGACCTGTTCAGCGTCACCGACGCCCGCCGACAGAAGCAATTCCTCTAGCTGTTTCAGGTCGGTCTCTGTCAACGGTTTGCCGCGTCGAAGCTTCTGCAGCGTCAAATGGTCATCGTGCTCGCGCAAAAAGTGCCTTGCCTTCTTTTTGAACTTCACGAAGTCCACTTCCCCGACCTGCGGCAACTCGATGCCCGTCGCGATACCAAGGTCGTCCTCGAAGTTTGTGTAGACAATAGCCTTTCGTTTTTTATCGATATGCTGGACCAGATCCCGCAGGCGCCGGCGCGTCAGATCCAGCAACGGAACTGTGATACCCTCCCACCATGGGTCAGTCTGGATCTCCTGGATGAGAGCACCCTGCGCGGCGATTGCGGGAATAGCCATCTGCTCTTCGAGCGCGGACGCGATGTCCATTAGCTGCTTCTTCAGCCGCTCGTAGGATGGGCTGGCCTTCAGGAGTGCGAGTTCGAGCGAGAACATCAGCAGATCGAAACGCTTGGCTTCCTCGCTGTCGGGCTTGATATCGGTAGGGAGTGCCGCCACCTCATTCAGCAGCTCATCACGCTTGTCGTCATTCAAGTTTTTCCAGGCGTCAGCCTTCTGATACTTCTCGACAGATCGTCGTTTCGCTCTGACAATGAAATTTTCGAGATTCATGCCAGCGACATAGTCGATCAGATAGTCGAGAGCTTCGTCGCGGATAGTCGCCTCATCAAGCGGGAGCCTCTGTTCGCTTCCTGGCGCCCCCTCGAAGTCATCACCGTCTTCGTCCATGCCGGCATATATTTCAGTCGCTTGTTTCTCGTCGATCGCGCGCACGAGATCGAAACGGGCGGCAAAGAGGCGTTCGCTGAGGGACTTGGCGCTTGAGCCTTCCGAGACTTTCGGGTTCTGCCTGAAGAACTCCAGGTTCTGGCAAAAATCGAAGACATAGAAACACTCTTTGTCTTCGCCCGGTCCGAACAGGTCGGGGCAGAGCCGCGTCCCGCGCCCTAGGATTTGCCAGAACTTGGTTTTGGAGCGGATGAGCTTGAAAAGAACGAGGTTCACGACCTCCGGCACATCAATGCCCGTGTCGAGCATGTCGACCGAAATGGCGATGTGAGGATCCTTGTCCTTGATGGAAAAATCGTCGATCAGACTTTGCGCATACGTGGTCTTGAAGGTGATCACGCGTGCGAAATGCCCGGCGAGATGCGGATAATTGGTGTTGAAGCGCTCCTCAATGAACTCGGCGTGCTTCTGGTTTTTCGCGAAGATGATGGTCTTGCCCAATCGATCGCCGCCGGCAACTTTCAGTCCGTGGGTCATTAGATGCGCCAGCACCTTGTCGACAGTGTCGGTGTTGAAGAGCCATTTGTTGACTGCTTCCGCATTCACGCTGTCCGGGACTTCCTCCTCGTCCCATTCCAGCATGTCCCACTGTTCTTTTTCATCGTCGCTCAGATCGTCATAACGAATGCCCTCCCGCTGAAACTTCAGCGGGACCGAAATTGCTTCGGGCGGAACAAGATGCGTGTCTTTGATGGCCTGTTCGAGACTGTAAGCATCTGTCGGAACGCCGTCCTCGAGATCGAATAGACCGTAGGTGTTTCGATCGACTTCTTCTTTCGGGGTTGCGGTAAGGCCGACGAGCAAGCTGTCGAAATAGTCGAAAATTGCGCCATAGCGCTGATAGACAGACCGGTGCGCCTCGTCGATGACAATGAGATCGAAATGACCAGGGCCGAACATTCGGCCTTCTTCGCGCTTCTGGTCGATCAACCCCATCATCGTTGGATAGGTCGATACATAGACCCGGCCCTGAGTCGATTTCTCCGTTACGAGGTTTACCGGCGCTGCGTCTGGCAGGTGTTTCTTAAACGCACCCACAGCCTGATTCACCAATGCGACACGATCGGCGAGAAACAAAATTCTCTTCGCCCAATTGCTGCGCATCAATACGTCTGCAAGCGCGATCACCGTTCGTGTTTTGCCGGACCCAGTCGCCATGACAAGAAGTGCCTTGCGCTGACGATCCTTCTCGAAACTGCTTGCTATTCTTGCGATGGCGCGATGCTGATAATAGCGTTCCACAATGGACTGATCGACCGGCTCGCTGACGAGCGGCTTGCGGCTAGTTCTGCGCTGGATCGCCAGCTGCAGTTCATCTTTCTTGAGAAATCCTTGAATGGCACGCGGTGGATACATCTGGTCATCCCAGATCCAGTGATCGTAGCCATTGCTATAGAAAATGATCGGCCGTTGCCCGAACTTCGCCTCAAGGCAATCCGCGTACAATTTAGCTTGTTGCTGGCCGACTCGAGGATCGCGCCTGGTGCGCTTGGCCTCGACCAGCCCCACCGGCTTGCCATCGTCTCCCCAAAGCACGTAGTCGACATAGCCAATACCTTTTTCGTTCGGCATGCCGGTGACCTCGAATTCGAGATCGTCGGCACCATCCAACACCCAACCGGCCTCCTTCAACAGGACGTCGATAAAATAGTCGCGGGTTTCGGCCTCTGAATAGTCGTGTGTATCGGGCCGCTGTTCATTTGCCTTACGGGCGTCGGCGACCTCGGCCCGCAGGGCTGTCAGTTGATCATCAAGTTGGGTCTTGTCTCTAAGGAGCTTGGCGAGGTTCTCATCACGCTCTTCCATCTCCTTCTGCATTTGCTGCAGCCGAGTGAGTGCTTTCTTGACGATGTCGTCCCTACGCGTCAGATGCGCCGGATCAAAAATCAATCCATCTGCTGGCGGAGACTTTCGGGAATAGGTGCGCGCCAGCCAGAAGCAGACATGAAAGAGATCTGTGACCGCCTGCACTGCGTCTCGATGTGGCGTCTCGCGCTCCTCGTGCACGGCCCTATTGCCAATCTTGATGATAAGCTTCGCTTTGGTGAAGACGGCATCGCCAGCGGCGCGCTTGAAGGTCGGTTCGTGAACCAGCGCACTGAGATTGTCCTGATAGGGAAATTTCAGCGAGGAATCATACTTGAAGACCCATTTTACGGCGATTTCCAGCGTCCGCCTGGCATAGAAAGCACTGGCTCGTGGGTCGCCATAGACAAGGGTTTCCGCCCGTTGTGCGGATGCCTGGATCTCCGGAAACTCGGTGGCAAGAAAGGCGAAGTTCGACATCAGCTGTCCTCGCTATTGCCGAGTTGCTGTTCGAGCGATTGCCGGACCAGCCCTATTGCGTAGGGGATGTCATCCATTGAGTGGACCTTTACTTCTACTTCGCCATTGCCCCAGCGACCGACGGCGGAGGTATCCTTGCAGAGCCCACGAGGATCGTTGATATCGGCGAACTTCATGTTGATCGACAGGCGCAGGTTCTTCGCCTGCGGTACCACGTCGACGAAATTCGTCTCAGCTTTGTAGGCTACGTAGAGCTTGAGGAACTCCTCGGTCACGCAGGGGTCGAGCGCAAGGACTTCTTTTCGGAAAGCGTTAAACAGCGTGCCGACCGCCTCGGTGAGCAAGTGCGGGTGGTCGTTGATCGTATAGTTGGCACTCTCGGCCTTGGGCGCGCGATAGGCGGACAGAACAGCTTCATCAAGCGTTGCTGCCGGCCAAACAGCGGGAGCGAGGCTCGCGAGCTTCAGTGCACGGGTCTTGATTGCTTCCTCGGTCCAGACTTCGACGGTACCGAGCCCTTCATTCAGCTTGAGCGGGCTGAACTTGAACCCGCCGTTCATGTCCCGCTTTTCCTTGAATGGCCGGTCGCTGTATTCGGAGTTGTAGCCGGTCAGCGTCAGGTTCCCGAGTGTGTGGAGATAGTCCAGATGAACCCGCTCCCACACCGGCCCCAGCTCTTCCTTCCAGGCGGCGGACAGCGCTTCGTTCTGCGGCATGATGTGCTCGATCGTGTACTCATCGACCGGCACGCGCTCCTTGCGGCCGTGGTTCTCAAACCGGCGCAGCCAATAGCTGCGGCTACGGAAGTTGTAGAGATCGCGAAGTTGAAGCTCCCGGCGGAATTCCTCATCATTCGGAAACCGCCTGTAGGATGGCAGCAACAGGAAATGCGCCTTGATGCTCTCCAGGTATCGATCCTTTTTCAGCGCTTTCGTGAAAGTCGCGAAGGTCTTGTTGAGCGAGTTCGTCGGAATTGTGCAGATCGCCCGGCGGAACACATAGGCTTCCACCAGACGAACCGCTTCAAGGAAGTCCTCGCGGGAAAGGTCACCGGTGGAGAAATCGTTGTAGAGCTCCAGCAGAAACGGATAGGCGACGTCAACCTTCAGCTCGCGCAGGTCGTGGAAGGCGAGTTTCAGGTTCGGATCGGCCTCGGCGCTAAGCGCCATGGCACAATAGTAGCGGGCATAATCGCGGATATCTTTCACCAACGCCTCGATGCCGGCTTCCGCGGCGGCGGGTGATCGGGCATGGCCTTTGAAAGCTTCGTAGACGGCATCAAGACGTGGGATGTCACCGGTCTTGACCGTGAGGTAGTGACGCATGAAACCGTCGAAATGCGTCGTGTAGGCTTCCTGACCAAAGGCCGTTTCCATTGGTCGCCAATACTGTTCGTAGAGCCTGCTTTGTAGTGTCGGCTCCAACCCCATCAGGATAAAGTTGCGGATGAGGTCGGCTTGGCTCAACTCCCGCCCGGTTGAGTTCATGCTTTCAAAGATGAGCTGCGGGTTGTCCTGATCGCGGGAGAGCGCGATGTCTACGACGACGAGTTTCGCCAAACCCTTGCAGATCTGGGTGAGGTCACGAGACTTCCCGGCAATGAGATCCTTGAAAAGCTTGAAGTTCTGATCGATCCGGATCGACTTTTCGGCCGGAGCCTCCTGCGGCTGCCCGACGATCCCCGTGAGTGATGGCTTGTCGGTCTGCGACAGGATCAGCTTGTAGTGCCTGTCGCCGCTCTCTTCCGGATTGAGCAGGTAGTAATTGCGCAGCTTGCGGGCGGAAAATCCTTCGAGCGGCTCTTCATCGCCGACTGCCTCGGCAAGAGCGGCAAGCAGCAGCGTGACCGTCGTCAGGCGTTGCTGGCCGTCGATGACCAGCAGCGGCGCCTGGTGCGAGACCTGTGAGAGCCCCGCTTCGATGTAGACGATGGAGCCAATGAAATGCACCGAGATTGAATCGTCGCGGCCAGCCCGCAGAATGTCGTCCCAGAGTTGCCGGCATTCTTTTTCGGTCCAGGAATAGGTGCGCTGATAGATCGGGATGACGAACTGCGGCGATTTTTTAAGAAAAGCAAGCAGTCCCGCTTCAGTGGCCTTCATAGCAACTCGCAAAAAATATCAATAACTGAAGCAGGTTAAACCAAACGGGCGTGAATGGTCCAGCGTTTCGCTTCAGGGTTGAGATGCGGGTCTCGGTGCTTACTTCAACTTTGGAAAAGTTTCTGCAAACGCGTCCCGAATTGGCAACCATTCCGCCTCGGTGATGGTTGGCTTCCAGTGGACCTTATTCATCACCTCATAGCCGGCGGTTGAGAGGTCTTCCGCGAGGCGCTTTTCCATGGCGCCGATCCTGTCGCGGATCGGCAGGTGTAACTCCATGAGGGCGGCTCGGATCTTCTTGTCGTCGTGACGGTAGTCGGCCGGCTTTTCGACTTCGGGATGGATCGGACCGTGAGCAACGAGGTCGAACTCGGCGCACTGCTCCGGCGATATTCCGCGGTCAGTCAGGTGTCTACGCAATGCATTCTGCGTCTTGGCATTCCCCAAATGTTGGCCCATGCGGATGTATGCTGGAGACGCGTGGGGACTGGAATTGTCACCAGTGCGGCCTACATAGAGCAGCTCTCGTCCGTCAGGAACGATTATACGCCAGACATAGAGCCAGAAACCACGATGCAACATCGGACCGGGAACCGTCAGTGTGTAGGTTTCGGCTGTCATTTGCTTTCCTCTACGGACTGCGTTTCATCCGATGGAGCCAGGTCAGAGGCTCGCACTGGCGACGCTCTGCTATCTTGCACTTGTCTTTCATGGGACGGGTGCCAGAGATCCCAGACCTCTCTGAAATTACAGGATGCTTCCGCGAAATGCCGCGTGGCTGGACACATGGCGCCGACCAGGTGCTGGAGATCCTGATAGAGATCGAGCAGGGGCAGGTTGTAGACGGGTTCGTGATGCGCGACGCGATTGCGGAGTCGCAGAATAACATCATTTTTGCTCCAGGCTGCCTCACGATCCATGCTCTGATTCTGCGAAAAAATCCGACCAAGGTTGTGGCGCCAGACGAACGGGACATTGTAGCGTTGCGAGAGCAAGGAAACCCAAAAGCCGGCAGAAAGGTCCGCGACGACAATGGAGGTCGATGCCTGCGTGACCCGGCGCTCGCGTTCCTGTCTGCGTTTGGTGTCTTCCAGCCGCCGTTTATCGTTGGACGTGAGGTTTCGGATTAGCCGTCTTTCATCATACGGCCAAGCCGCGCCATACTTCCAACAAAGGAAACCATTCAGCCGGTTTCGTAGGGCAATCTCCCAGCACTGGAGATAGACGTAGAGGGATTGCGCGGCCCGTATGTTCCAGCAGTAAAGGGCCACGGCCTTGGCCTCGTCACCGTTGCAAGCTTGGATATAGCGGGTGAACCGTTCGCGGCTGATGAGCGTTATGAACTCGGACTGAGCGCCCAGATCATTTTTGAAAATTTCTTGCATTTTAATCCGTGGCGTATATTTTTAATACGTGAGCTTGAGGAAACGGTCACTGCGCTTTGACGCACACCCCCTTGAGACGAGACAGATATGGGGCGGATCGAGCAATCGGTCCGCCTTTTCTTTTCGATTCCATGTCACCCGTATTGTGACAACTTCGATGGTATAAGGCCAAGCGGCGATTTCTGGTCAACTCAAAGAACAGCCAAACAAGGTCGCCGGGCTGTATCGAGGTTGCCTTCCGCCAGTCCTCAAAGCCCTCCGGCGAATGCACGATGCTGTAGGGATGCAAAGAGGCTGTTGAGTTTACCGAGTGACATATGCGCACCTTTGAGCTCTGCCTCTCGCTTACGAATGATCTTGGAGAAATTTTCCTGAAGTTCCATCGGTGGGATTCGTACCTCCAACTGCCTCAGCCGAGTCAGCGTGATTTCTCGAAACGTAGCCCCTTTCACTTGCCGTTGGATCCAAGTTTGAACCGCGTCTGATCGCAAATAATGGATGAGATATTCCGGCGTCACCAATTTTCCTGGAGAAATTCGAGCAGTCCCTTGGGTTAGGTTAGCTCCATCGAGTTCAGGCGGCACAAGCGCTGTTGTACCCACGGTGGCGCGGATACTCATTACGATTTCCCCTGCTCTTACTCTCGATCTATCAAATTTTGCCGCAATAGTGGGATCCGTATGCCTTAGGCCGGTGGTGGCTATTGATCCATCACGTATGTCGCCCGTCCGAATGTACGGCACACCACCTTTAAACTCTTCGCCAGCCTGAACTATGCCGTAAGTGACAATTGTCCCAGCCTTTACCGCTTCTTTCAGCTCAACAGTTATGCAGGGTACTCTCGGATCTCTAAACATCTCCAAAAAGATCGACTGGGTGAAGCTGTCGAGTAGGGCGATGGCTTGCTTGCGCTTCTGTCGTAGGCTGTCTGCCTTGTCCAGGATCGCCGCGATCCGCCGCTGCTCGTAGAGCGGCGGGAGTGGGATCGACGAGGCTTTAACGATCTTGTCGCTGACCGCAGGGTAACTCGCACCGGTCGACTTGCTCACCATGTCCTTCACGAACGCGGACGATCGAACCCAATGATAGAGGTAACGCCCTGACAGACGCCCCTCACGTGGACGAAGCACGCAAAATCCTGTCGAGGCAGTGCACCCGTCGAATTCTGGTGGCACATAAGCTACGCCGTTCAAATTTGGTCGAACGGTTGAAACAAGTACATCGCCTGCCTCGACGATTTGGCGAGCTCGACTTGGTGCTTCCGAAGTAGGCAGAACGCTCGCGCCGACAATCGATTTTTCTTCCTGGCTGACGGAGCCAAGATCGATATACCGGAACGCGGCAACGTTCGATTTTGCCGGCGACCAAGTGGTAATTCTCTCGACATAGTCACCGATGAGCTCGCTGCAAACGCTCACAGCATCGCCTCCAGCTCGTCAAGCCCCAAGACGATATCGGTTTCCAGAGCCTTCAGCTGGGCAATGATCTCCTGTGGCGGGCGGTGATCAACCGTCTCGTGCACCACTTCCTTGTAGCGGTTGATGGACAAATCATAGCCGGCCTCAGCAATGTCGACCTTTGGCACACAGAAGCTTTGCTCAGTGCGCGCGCGCTTCAACTCCGCGCCGTCTTTCTCCGACCAGCGGGCCAGAACGTCCGGCAGGTTGTTGCTGCCGTGTTCGTCTTCGCTCAGCTCCTCCTCTGGTCGGGCCCCGAGTTTTTCCGCTGGCAGAAGCAACTGGCGTTTGTCGTCCAGGCTGAGGCCATCGGCTTGAACATCGTAGAACCAGACGTGGTTAGTACCGCCGGAATTAGTCTTGGTGAAGAGCACGATCGCCGTCGAAACACCGGCATAGGGCCGGAACACGCCCGAGGGAAGCTTGACGATAGCATCCAGCTTGTGATCCTCGACCAGCATCTTTCGGATCTGCTTGTGCGCCGTGGACGAACCGAAGAGCACGCCATCCGGCACAATCACCGCCGCACGACCGCCGGGCTTCAGGAGCTTCAAAAACAGCGCCATGAAGAGAAGTTCGGTCTTCTTGGTCTTGACGATTTTGAGAAGATCTTTCGCCGTCGTCTCGTAGTCAAGCGAGCCGGCGAACGGTGGGTTGGCGAGGATCAGCGAAAAGGCGTCAGCGTCGCCAGCATGATCCTCGGCGAGGGAATCCTTGTAACGAATATCGCCGCCCTCGATGCCGTGCAGCTGCATGTTCATCGAGCCAATACGCAACATGGTGCTGTCGAAGTCGTAGCCGTGGAACATGCCTTCGTGGAAATGCCTGCGAAGCTGCTCGTCACGGAAAATTTCCTGGTGGTTTTTTCTCAGGAACTCGCCCGAGGCGACGAGGAACCCACCCGTACCTGCAGCAGGGTCGCAGATCGTGTCGTTGGGCGTCGGCTTGGTCAGCTCCACCATGAGCTGGATGATATGCCGCGGGGTGCGGAACTGGCCGTTCTGACCAGCGGAGGCGATTTTCGCCAGCATGTATTCGTAAAGGTCGCCCTTGGTGTCGCGGTCGTCCATCGGAATGTCCGAGAGAAGATCGACAACCTTGACCAGAAGGGCAGGCGTCGGGATCGTGAAGCGCGCGCCTTTCATATGCTCCGCATGCGCGCTGCCATCCGCCGCCATTTCCCGCAGGAAGGGAAACACGTGCTCGGCAACGACCTCGAACATTTCCGCCGGCGCGAAGCCTTTGAAAACCGACCATCTGAGATCGCTGTAAGGCCGGCCGCGCGGATCATTTCCATTCGGAAAGATCACCCGTTCCATCGGCTTTCCGAACCGGTTCGCCTTGCGCTCCTCCCGCGTATGGATATCGTCCAGGCCGCGCATGAACAGTAGATAGGTGATCTGTTCGATCACCTCGAGCGGATTGGCGATACCGCCCGCCCAAAAGGCATTCCAGACACTGTCGATCTTGCTGCGCAGCTCTCCGGTGATCACGGGACTGAGCCTCCTTGTTTTCTGATTCGCCCGTGCAATTTAGAAGTGCTTTCGCGCGCAGGAAAGAGGCGGCGATCCATGGATAGAATAGAGTTCGGGCGACACGCTCAGAAACGCTTGATCCTAGTACCAGCGCGCCCAAAGGCGCCTGTGTCCGAGAGCACCATGAAATCCAAGCCTGTCTCCGCCTCAGCGCGAAGCACAACTTCTGCTGCAGCGCGCGCGTCTTCTTCTCCATCGTGATGTCTGAATTCGAGACCAAGATGTCTCTTGAGCGACTTCAGGCCGTGGCCGCCATTTCCATTGAGCTCCGGCCAAGCCCGGCGGGCAACAGTAACGCTGTCGCGCCAGTGCCAGTCCGGGGCAAGGCTGCCATGCTGTGCACAGGCAGCGTTAATTGCACTGCGATCGAAACTGCTGTGCTGGAAGACGGTATGCCCTGTCACCACCTGCGTGAGCATGGAAAGCACCACCGGAAAACGCGGAGCACCAAACACCGTCTCCTGGCTGATGCCGTGGATCCAGGTACAGGTCCAAGTCCGCGTACAGGGATCAACATAGGTCGACCAGGTCGCAATTGATCCGTCCAAACTGACGCAGGCAAGACCTACCTGGCAGATGCTGGCGCGGTCGTTGTTTGCAGTTTCAACATCCAGAGCAATAAATCGAAAGGAACCCGTGGGGGGCGGCGTTTCGGTAGTTCGATCAAAGAACACGGGCACGTCCCTTACTTTTTGCACAATGTCGTTCCCGCTGGCGCTCAAGTGCTGCCAATTCGGCATCTGTCAATCCCAGGCGTCTGATCGTGCAATCGACAAGTTCAATGGGCTCCGCGTAGACGGATGCGCCCCGGCGGTTCCATGCGACTGCCCAGGAAGGCGCAATCCTGAGAATTTCTGCCTCCAACGCCAAGATATCGCATTCGTCGTCAAGCACGACCCAAACAACCCTGCAGTGATCGGCGATAAATGCGTTCCGCAGGCGCTTGGAGACGTCGGCGTCCGGATGCCCTTTCTGGGCGTAGCGGTCCCGCCACATGCGCCCGGTGTTGTACATCCTCGAAAAATAGTGGCTCCGGTCTTCCGACCCTGACCGGTGACGGCAGTGAATGCGCTTATAGAGCGTCTGTGACTTTGAGTTTGTTGAACCGAGATAGCGCAGATCGCCTGCGTGATCGATCAGTCCATAGAGACCGCGACGGTCGCGCGGCGCGTCTGAAGTGGGCACAGGCTTCGCATCCAGGAGCATCGCAAGATGCTCCTGTGCTTCAAGGCTGGTGATGCTGTTCATCAAGTTTACTCTCAGAAGCTACGTTCGACGCGCTGCCACGACACGCCGGAGACGATCCCCCAGTTGCCCTGGTCGTTCGGGCGCCGCCAGCGGGGCACAGGCATGGCATTCAACGCGGCAAGTGCTGCGTCGAAATCTTCGAACTGCTGTTCTTCGCCCTTTCCGCCGATCTGGTAGTAGTCACTGCGCTTGAGCCCAGGGTGAAACGTCGACCCGTCCCGCGCCATAGGAACAAATATCAACTTGTCGGGATGGATCGGGCTCAGCGTCTGTTCGCTGCTTTCTTCTTCGTCTTCCGGTTCCTCGTACTGCCAAATGGAATTGTAGAAGCTCTTGCGCTTCTGAAGCCATGCAAGGGCACTGGACGCAGAAACTCCGCCATTCGGTCCACGCTTGAGCGCGGACGCCGCATCGCTCAGGAGATTGCGCAAACGCCCTTCCGTAACATCGCCGAAAATTGCAAGCGATGAGAGGTCGACTTCACCCTCCCCATGGTCCATCGCCTGGCGCGATGAGGCAATCGCAGCGATGCGCAGAATGGCGTTGCTGGGCCCCAGGGCAGCCACAGTCTTGCGACTCGAGAAATCGCATACTTCGGCCACAACTGCGTCGATCCAGGCAGAGCGCTCTGAGACGACAATTGAAGCCGGGGTCACGCCATAGATCCCAAACTGCGCCGCATGATAAAGCTTGTCGCAGATCGGCCACATGGTCCCAACCTCAAGGGTATCCTCAATCAAGACTCGCCAATCGTGCGAACCGTCCTGATATGCAGAGGTGGCCGCGTTCTCAACGAGCAAACGCAGCGGTTCCGCCGCATTTTTTTCGCCGACGATAACCTCAAGTGCTTCCATCGTCTCTTCCAGGACCTGAGCGATGCACATGGCGAAATCCCAGAAATGAGCGTCGTCACCGTGAGCGAAAACGCTGTCTTCCCATTCTTCCCGGCGCTCCTTGGCCGTCTTTTCAAAATTCAACTTCTCAGACATTGATGACCTCCTCAGCGATGCAAACGGCGAATTTGACTACGAACATTCATGAGGTTGCGGTGATCGGATGGCGTTCCGGCGGCAAAGACGGATCCAGCCTCAAACTGTAGCTGGCAATGCCCGTTCCTCGTCGTGACATCCAAAAGGTCGACCCCTTCAGCTCGGCAAAGGCGTCGATATTCGCGCTCCAATCTCGTCATGGCAAACTCGTGATGTAGACATTGTTGATGGCCGCTATTTGGCACACCCACCCGATAATGGCAATAGAGTTTTATCGTGACAGCACTTTTCACGTTTTTGATTTGACCGCATCGCAATCCTTAGAGCTTGTGAAGGGCACCGGTCGAATGGAGAATCTAATGCTTGCAGCACGAAAGGGCCCTATCCACCACCGGCGCATAATGAGGGCACCAGGGTGGCGGTACGGGCGCCAGCCCGTTTTTTTATTCACCTGATTTCAGTGAGGGCTCGCCTTGCCGGCAAGAACAGCGAGCAATCGCATTCTAAGGGGCCGCCACAGCCCGATCACGCACTCTGCCTTGGGCAGATTAGCTGAACAGCGAACCGACTCTCAGCGAGTCTTAAAATCAATCTTTGTGCTGAGACGTTGGTACGATTCCGGCCAGGAACTCAATCACTTGCTCCTGAGCCTTTTCCGGCAGGTCTTTGTATTTCGGCCTGATGTGCTGCAGGGACTTCATGCCGGCGACAGCGAGCTGCGGGTTCATGCGTGCCGTGGCCTCCTTGGCGATCGCACACTTGTCTGCATATGGGATCAGCGCCTGCTCGAGAGCCTCAGCGTCACCGTGCCGGATAGCGGCAGCGATGTCGAACATATCACGCGGCTGAATCATGCCGCCTCGATAGAAGACCTTCTTGGCGATAATCTCAGCCGGCGTTTCAAGTTCGACCTGGCGGCCGAGAACTTCGGTTGTCGAAGTTGGGTTCTCAGTCAGATGGCCACAACAGATGAAGTCTATCTCGCCGCTCTCGGCGAAGCTGAGCTTCAGAGAGCGCGTGCCGTCAGTGTCGTAAGCCGAAGGGGTCAGCGTCAGCGCATAGTCTTGCGTCTCGGGATTGAGCAGCGGCAGCACTTGAGGATCGTCGATGAAGATATCGATATCATGGCTCTCACGGTGGTTGATTTGCAACTTGAGGGCGGTACCGCCACCGAACGACCAGGGCGCAACGATGCTGTCGCCACCGGCCAGATCGATGATCTCGCAAGCGATGCTGAAAAGCTCTTCCCATCGGCTGGGGTTCGGCGTGTTCAAGGGACGTTAGGCTGCCAGAGCCAGGTCGTACCCGGCGAGCTTCTGGAAGCCTGCAGCAACTGCGGCAACCGCTTGCGGGTCAAGCTCCATTTCGGCCACGAAGGCTTTCTGGAGATCCGGCTTCACTTCGGAGAAGAAGGCGAACGCTGGCATGTTGCAGGTTTCGACGCTGCTCATGTCCGAAATGGCCGCAGCGAGATCCCAAGCGGAGACGTTCGCGCCATAGGGCGCGTTCACCGTTCCGAGGATTTTGTCTGCTGCAGTCATTTTCAAACTCACCATGGGAGCACTCTCCATGCTCCGATATTTGGTAGGGAATAGCTTTACTTCAACGGGTGTTAAGAATCAAACAATCCTCAGGTTAGCCGCAGGTCTACTGCTTCCGATCTGTGCAAACGAAACCTCGAAATCAAGTGTCCGTCGAAGGGGCCCAACTGTTGGGCCGTAAAATCAGGGCACCCCGGTGCCTGCTTTCGACGCCATATACCATAGTCGAGATCTAAGGCAGACAATTCGCAAAAACGTTTTCGGTTCCCATGTCCAGCCTCGCCGATCGGCTGAAGTCAGTTCTTCGCGACTCTGATTGACATTTAATCTATTGCGGCTTGGCAATGGCGCACAAGTCGAGAACTCGAGTGAAACTGCGGATTGCTAATCAATGGGACTGCTGGAACGCCCACCATTGAAGCTCATCTGCCATCTGGCTGAAATTTGTGAAACCAAGTTCTGCATGTCCGGCGCCTCAGAAGGGATTAAAGGTCTGCGGATCAATAACCCTGATTTTTGATAAGTAAATATTAGTTTTGATCAGAAATACAGGTTAAGACATTGATATGTATATATAAAATCTAGTTCGTATTGAGTTCGAGCATTTTCTTATC
>JAYZBJ010000172.1:0-5448 GCA_036338795.1 Pseudomonadota bacterium
GCCTCTGCCACAGATCCGCAGGCCGCGATATGATTGTCCTTGATCAGGATGGCATCATCAAGCCCGTAGCGATGTGACGTGCCGCCTCCGCAGCGCACAGCCCGCTTCTCGACCGCGCGGTGGCCGGGCGTTGTCTTGCGCGTGCAGACGATGGTCGCATCGGTATGACTGACCCGTTCGACAAAGGTCGCTGTCAGCGTCGCGATGCCGGAGAGGCGGCCGATGAAATTCAGCATGGTGCGCTCTGCCATCAGGATCGACCGGGCGTCGCCCTTCATCGTGCCGATCAGGTCTCCCGGAGACAGTTTGTCGGCATCCTTCTTTGCCATGGTGAGGCTGACGGAGCTGTCGATCAGCTTGAGCGCATGCGCCGCAGCATCCATGCCGGCGAGGATGCCGGTCTTGCGGGCGCGGATTTCAGCCGAGATTTTCGGACCAGGCAGGCTGGTCGCATCGGTGGTGAGGTCGCCAGCGCGGCCAAGGTCTTCAGCCAGAGCAAGCTGGACGATCGGGTCCAGCACCGGACCGGGCAGGGGCGGGGGAGCGATCATGTCGTCACCTCGTTGAGAGCTTGGGAATCAGGGCGAATAACAAAGGTGCGTTCGCCTTCGCCGATGCGGTTCGGATGATCCGAACGGAAATGACCGCCGCGGCTTTCTTCGCGCGCGAGGGCGGCGCGCGCCATGAGACCAGCAGTCACCAGCGCACGGGCCGGGCCATGACGGTCCTCCATCCGTTCGACGTCCTCAATCAGCGAGGTGAGCCCGTCAGCAGTCCGTACCACGCCGCACTTTTCGGCCATGCCGATCCTCAGCTTCATCAGGTCTTCGGCGGGGAGTTCCTGCGGGATGAAAGAGTAAGAGCCACCCGGTTGGGCGAGCTTCGACAGTTTGAGACGTTGCGCGATGCGCGCGGCAAACACGACCGCCTCCAGCAGCGAGTTGGAGGCGAGGCGGTTAGCGCCATGCGCTCCTGTCGAGGTGCACTCACCGCAGACGGACAAGCCGTCCAGTGTTGAGCTGCCCCAAGTGTCGGCTACAACACCGCCCATGTGATAGTGGGCCGCCGGTGCGACAGGGATCGACTTGATGCGTGGGTCAATCCCGGCTGCCATACACGCCGCAAAAACGGTCGGGAAGTGTGCCGGGAATTCCTTGCCGACCGCGACCGTCGCATCAAGGAAGGCGCCCTTGCCCGCGCTGATTTCGGAATGGATGGCGCGCGCAACTTCGTCCCGCGGCGCAAGCTCGGCTTTGGGATGATAATTCTCCATGAAGGGTATGCCTGCGCGATTGCGCAGAATGGCCCCTTCGCCGCGCAAGGCTTCCGTCGCCAGTGGGGCCGGATCGAGGCCGACATCCATCGCGGTCGGGTGAAACTGGACAAATTCCGGGTCAGCCACAAGGGCGCCTGCCTTATAGGCCATGGCGAGCGCATCCCCGCGCGATTGCGGTGGATTGGTCGTCACCCGGAAAAGGCCGCCGGAACCGCCCGTACACAGCACCGTATGGCGGGCCGTCAGCGGCGCGAGCTTGCCATGCTTGTCCTTGGTCACGATGCCCGAGACGCGGCCGGCATCATCCTGCAACAGGCCAACCGCGCGGTAAGGCCAGCGGAGCGTGATGTGGTCGGCGTCATTCACGGCGGCGGTCAGCGCGCCCATGATGGCCTTGCCGGCAAGGTCTCCGGCGACCCGGGCAACGCGCGGATGCGAGTGCGCTGCCTCAAGTGACAGGGCGAGAGCGCCTTCGGGCGTGCGGTCGAACGGAACGCCCAGCGCAATCAGGTCGAGCACCCGGGCGGGGCCTTCCTCTGCGATGAGCCGTGCAATTACAGGGTCAACGAGGCCAGCACCAGCCGCGACGGTGTCGGCGGCGTGGGTTTCGGCGCTGTCGAGCGGATCGAGCGCTGCGGCCAGGCCGCCTTGAGCCCAGGCTGAAGATGCAGCTTCGCCAAGAGGGGCGGGTGCGATTATCGTCACAGGTCGCGGCGCAAGTTGAAGCGCCAGAAACAGGCCTGCCAGCCCTGCGCCAACAATCAGGATGTCTTCATCGTCGGCAGGTGCCGCCGCATCAATTCGTGTCTGGTTTGCCATGAAATTCAGCCCCGCAGCCTCATCAGGAAATCGCCCCTTCCGCCCGGCGCCATTCGGCCGGATAAGCACCGACACCAACGAGGATGCCTTCGAGGTGGGACTCGCTCCGGATCAAGAGCTGGAAATTGTCGGGAACATAGTTCGAGGTCGGTTCGCCTTCGAGGAAATTCTCGATTCTCGACTGCACCATCGCAACATTGTCCTCGATCTCGACGGTGCAGCTCTGTTCGACAACGTAGCGCACATCAACTGACGGGCATTCCTGCTGGGCGGTCAACTCGCAATCGAAAATGGCAGGATCTTCCGTTGGGATCAGCCGCGCCTGGCCGTTAAAGGTGCAGAACGACTGCACATCGGCTTCGAATGACCAGAGACCTGCGAGGTTTGGCGGTAGAACCGACTGCGCACCTGCGGTCGGCATGAAAAGCGCAGCCAGGACGGCGCAAGACAGGGCGGCCCGTCCAATCACGAAATGCCTTCCTCGGCCCTGACAAAGATGGCGGGCGCCGTCGCGGCAGAAACCAGCGACCCATACATGCGCTTGCCGCTCTGGATCGTAAGGGCGAAATTGTCCGGCACGTAAATGAGCCCTTCGAGCTTGGACTCCAGGAACTGGTCAATTTCCGAGCGGATGGAAAGCTGGCTATCGGTGCGGCGAGCCTTGCATTGCTGCAGCACGACTGAGCGGCCCCACATCGAGCAGACTTCCACAGCCGTGAGCTCGCACTCGTAGAGCCCGGATTGAGGTGATGGCGTGAGGCGCATCGTTCCCGTCATCACGCATTGGCCTTCGCGGTAGGGCTTGGTCTGGAAGGTCCAGTTGCCGAGAATGTCGACCGAGTCCGTGTCGCCATCAGATGCGTGCGCTCCCGGTGTGAGGAGGGCAAGGCAGGTTGCGATGGCGGCGAAGATGGCAAGGCGCATTGGGCGGCTCCGGGAGGCGGGCTGACGAGGCTTCTCTGTTCCCGAGAAGACCCCGTCATAACGGCAAGATCAAGGCGTCAGCTTGCCGAAAAGACCTCAATCTCCATCGGCTTCAGGCCGGTTTCGAAGGCAAGCGGCTTCTCTGTCTTCGGCAGGGCCAGCATCGCGTCGATGGCCTGCTTGGCTTTCACGCGGACGTCCTCATCCATGGTCACCTCGTGTTTCATCTCGGTGAGACAGTCGAGGATGTTCTCCAGCGTGATCCGCTTCATGTGCGGACAGAGGTTACAGGGGCGAACGAAGTTTACGCCCGGATTTTCTGCGGCGACATTGTCGCTCATCGAACATTCTGTCAGCAGGACAACCTTGTTCGGGCTATTGTCCTTCACATAGTTTGCGAGCGCTGAGGTCGAGCCGGCAAAATCGGCTGCTTCGAGCACGTCCGGCGGGCATTCCGGGTGGGCCAGGATGACCACGCCGGGGTGGGCGTCACGAAGCTGGTCCACATCATCCGCGCTGAACAGCTCGTGCACCTCACAGGCACCCGGCCATGTGATGATGCGGATATCGGTCTGCGCTGCGACGTTCTTGGCGAGGTACTGGTCCGGCACGAGGATAACAGTGTCGGTGTTCCATTCCTTGGCGATGGCCTCGACAACCTGCGCGGCATTGGAGCTGGTGCAGGTGATGTGGCACTCGGCCTTAACGTCGGCAGTCGTGTTCACATAGGTGACGACCGGATAATCTGGATAATGCTGCTTGATCAGCCGGACATCAGCGCCCGTGATCGACGCGGCCAGCGAACAGCCAGCTTCCAGGCTCGGGATCAGCACCGTCTTCTCAGGCGCGAGGATTTTCGACGTCTCGGCCATGAAGTGTACGCCGGCCTGAACGATAATGTCGGCATCAACCTCGGCCGCCTCGCGGGCGAGCTGGAGGGAGTCGCCGCGAAAATCACCGACGAGGCGGAAGATGTCCGGCGTCATGTAATTGTGGGCGAGAATGACCGCGTTCTTGGCCTTCTTGAGGCGATTGATTTCCGCCACGAGCGGCGCAATCGTTGGCCACTCCATCGGGGTCACGAAGTCCGAGACCAGCGGATAGAGATCGTCGGTCTCGGCTTTCACGGCATCATCATAGGAAAGACCACGGGCTTCAGCGGCGGATTTCGCGCGAAGCGGGGTCGGAGTCGGGCAACCCGGTCCTGAATCAATAAGTCTGGCCATCATGGTCCTCCACTCTTTTGCTCAGTCTGAGCATTAGTTGGGTGTGCAGACACCCGAATTCAAGACCTTCCATCGCCGAAAGAAGAACCCGGAACACACGAACACCCTTATAGGCAGGGTGAGCAAAAGGCATTTATACCTGTGGACCGGGTTTGACAAGAGCGATGTCGATTTTGTGACAGGGGCGCTCTCGGAGACGCATCATGGGGCGCTGTTCCGGCCCTGGCGAAAAAGATTCCGATAAGACTCAATGCCTTGTTTCGAAATTAAGATTCCGTTTACCAAAAAAGACTCGCGATGAGAACAAACCGGGAATATACAAGCTTCAGAACGGAAGGAGAACATCATGTCCAAGGTGAGTTTTCGAGGTCGGTCTGGTCGCACGCATGTGTTCACGCAGATGCACATAGACAGTGACTGGGCGAGGCGGGCCGGTGTGGCTCTTTTCGTGGCGCCAGATACCTATGGGTGGCGCATCATCCGCATGGTCGAGATGACCGGAAGGCTGCATGATGTGCAACCGGTATGGGCACAACTCGATGCTTCGCGCTATGGTGCCTCCGCGATCTTCGTTCACGAAGAGAAAGATTTCGAGATACGCCGTGCTGCTTTGGCCGATCTCGAAGCGGGTCTGAGTCCGGTTTTGCCAGTCTATCCCGGCACTCAGCCCGCGCCTATGCAAATGGCCGCGTAATGCGGCAGGGGCGCCGTCTTGCTTGCGGCGCCCCGGAAAAGCACCCGCTCTGGTATCCAGTGAATGCGCCTGCTGATGCCGGTTGTGACTTCGCAATCGCCGTCCATTTCGTGGCGCGGCAGCGCGCAAGCCCGCTCCAGTTCAGTCAGCCCACAGCCTCGCCGGGGACTTCGATGTGCTCTGGCTCCGGTTCAGAGTGGCCTGCGGCTCGAGCGGCATCCTTGCGATAGGTCCGGCCCGCGAGCACGAGGCAGATGATGCTGGCGGCGTTGAAGCTGAGGATCACCTTCAGCGCAGAAGCCAGCGGCGCCGGGTTGCCAGCGGCGAGGAACATGTCGCTGATCTTGCCCGCAATCCAGGGACCGCCGCCGATGCCGATGAGGGTGAGGCTGAACAGCGTGAAGGCCGCGGCCACAGACCGCATGCGGACTTTCACAAGCTCCTGCGTCGCGGTGTAGGCGATGGATGCGTAGATCAGGCCGACAAAGCTCGGCACAATATTCCAGAGA
>JAYZBJ010000173.1:0-10074 GCA_036338795.1 Pseudomonadota bacterium
CGGACGAAATTGCGGACGCGGCGCTCTACCTCTCGCAACCCTCCAGCGCAATCATCACCGGAGAAACACTGGTTATGGATGGTGGACGGTCCCGTCTCTCGGGACTGATCGAGACGGACGACTAGCGTCCTTCGGATATAACCCATGAAAAAGCCCCGCGAGCTTTCGCTCACGGGGCTGTTTCTTTTAAAGCTGCAGCCTGCCCTACTTCTTCGGGTGGCAGATGACTGGCATCCAGGTGTAGCCCTTGACGAAGGAGTGCGGCGTCCGCTCCGGCTCGTCGAGCAGCTCAATATGATCAAAGCGCTCCATGATTTCTTCCCACAGGATGCGAAGCTGGAGTTCGGCCAGACGATTGCCGACGCAGCGGTGAATGCCGAAACCAAAGGAAAGGTGGTTGCGAGCCTGCTTGCGATCGATGATCAGCTCATTCGGGTCCTCTTCCCAGAATCGCTCATCACGGTTGCCGGAAACGTACCACATGGCAACCTGGTCACCCTTCTTGATCGTCTTGCCGTGCATTTCGACATCTTCAAGAGCGGTGCGGCGCATGTAGGCCAGCGGGGTCTGCCAGCGGATCACTTCCGACACCATGTTCGGGATCAGTGACGGATCAGCCTTCAGCTTGGCATATTCCTGCGGCCACTTGTTGAGCGCATAGACCGATGCCGTCATCGAGTTCCGGGTCGTGTCATTGCCGCCGACGATGAGCAGGATGACGTTACCGAGCAGTTCCATCGGCGTCATGTTGCGGGTTTTCTCGCCATGAGCGAGCAGGCTCATCAGGTCATTCTTCTGATCGATGGCGCCGCGCTCCTGGAAGATGCCGGTGAAGGTCATCAGACACTCCATCAGCTCCTGCTTCCATTGCTCGATACCGCCTGGGCAGATGTCCGGATTGTGCGGGTTCGTGGCAACGTCCGACCAACGTGTCAGCTTGCGGCGATCCTCAAACGGGAAGTCGAACAGGGTCGCGAGCATCATGGTGGTCAGCTCGATGGACACCGTATCCACCCAGTCGAACGGCTCTCCCACCGGAATGCTGTCGAGCAGGCCCTGCGTCCGCGAACGGATCAGCGGCTCGAACTCCTTGAGCATGTTCGGAGCGACAGCCGGCTGGACCGTCTTGCGCTGTTCGGAGTGACGCGGCTCATCCATGGCGATGAACATCGGCAGCTCGAAGTCTTCAATCGGCGCACCAAGCGTGATGCCGCCATGCTCCCAGCTGGACGAGAAGCGCTTGTGGTCAATGTCGATGTCACGAACATCCTCGTAGCGCGTCACGGACCAGTACGGGCCGGAGAAGCTATCTTCGGTGTAGTGAAGCGGATCATTGTCACGCAGCCACTTGAAGTAGGACCAGATCTCGTCGCGACGCCAGATTTCCGGGTCGAGCATGTCAAAAGCCGACATATCGACATCTTCTGGTGCCGGAATCGGCGCATCCCGATCGAGGTGGAACTCCATCAGTTTCTCACGGCCCTTGGACTGCGGGCGCTCGAGATTATGAGCAACTTTGGTAGCGGTATCTGCCATGACTTTGCCTCCGTGAATGCCGGTTGGTACCGGTTGTTTTTCTTCTCAAAGGCGAGACTAACACAGTCTATTTAATAAAACCATGACGCGTGCGTCATTTTTTCAATATCTTTCCGCCCTCGCCTTGGCGACTGCCAGATCGATCGCACTGTAAAGGCTCTTACGCTCTCGTGGGCTGAGGAAACGTCCGATCACATACGTCGTCTGGCCGTGCGCAAACCGCAATTCACTCGGCTTGCGCGGAGGATAGTTGAGCGACAGACGCGTAAACGCCGTCGGCAGCTCGACCGCCTTCGTCTCACGGCCCGGACGCGAATGCGTCAGCTCTATCCTGTCAGCTGTAACCCTGACCGTCGTCTTTTCACGCAGGTTCTGGAAATTCTTTCGGAAGGCGAACCAGATCGCCAATGCGTCGAGGCCAAACCACCCCAGAACCGGGAACGCCCCCATCGAGAGGAACATCATCCCTCCCAGAAAGCTCATCCCGCCAACCAGCCCCATGATGACGAGAAAAGCGCGCGGGCTGAGCGCCGTATTCGGCGTCAGGGTCGCATCGAAATACACGATTGACGGGCTGTCCTGCATGATCCCTGATCTTAGTCGCAGACGAAGGTGCGGCAAGTGAAGCCTTGATAAGGCTGGTGCGGCATTTACACACCAATTCCATGGCCAAGACCCCCGCAAAACCCGCTACCGCACGCAAGAAGAAGCGCGCCGCGCCGACTCTCGGCCCCGAAAAGACCGCCCGGCTGTACGCCGCTCTCGCTGAGGACAGGCCCGCGCCCAAGACGGAGCTCGATTACCACAATCCGTACACGTTGGTCGTAGCGGTTGCCCTGTCTGCGCAGGCAACGGATGTCGGCGTGAACAAGGCGACCAGGAAGCTGTTCGAAATCGCAGACACACCAGAGAAAATGTTGGCGCTCGGCGAAGAAGGTGTCGCGGACCACATCAAGACAATCGGGCTTTGGCGGAACAAGGCCAAGAATGTAATCGCGCTCTCGCAGATGCTGATCGACGAGTTCGGCGGCGAAGTGCCAGAGGACAGGGATGCGCTGACCCGCCTGCCCGGCGTCGGGCGCAAGACGGCGAATGTCGTCATGAACGAAGCATTTGGTCACCCGACAATCGCTGTCGACACGCACATCTTTCGTGTGTCCAATCGGACGGGCCTCGCGCCCGGAAAGAACCCGGACGAGGTAGAAGCGCAACTGGAGCGGGTCACGCCGGATGCGTTCAAGAAGGGCGCGCACCACTGGTTGATCCTGCATGGGCGCTATGTCTGCGTCGCCCGCAAGCCAAAGTGCTGGGACTGCGTGATCCACGACATCTGCAAGTTCAAAGACAAGACACCCGACCCGGCGAAGAAGACATCTTCGCTCGGTCCCAAGTCGGCCTGAACCAATCAATAGCTTTACCGGACTAGCCCTCTTTCCATGCCGCCGGCTCACTTGGACCGTTCACGAGAAAGCGCTTGCCAATCGCTGCGAGTGAATGATAATGATTTTGTTCATTCGTTAGCGAGGGGAGTGGGGCTCATGTCGGCGAACATTTTCATCTGGGTCGGCCACCCGCGTGACACTTCCCTGTCGCACGGCCTCGCCGATGCCTATGAGACGTCCGCCATGGCGGCGGGCGCCGAAGTCCGTCGGATGAACCTGTCCGACATGACCTTCGATACCGATCTGACAGAGGGCTATCACAGCCGAAAGACCCTTGAGCCCTGTCTCGAAAAGTGGCGTGAATCGACGGCATGGGCCGATCACCTAGTCTGGCTGTACCCGCAATGGTGGGGCGGTATGCCGGCAAAGATGAAGGGCGTTGTCGACCGCAGCTTCCTGCCCGGTTTCGCCATGCGCTATCATGACAAGGGCCCATGGTGGGACCGCCTGCTTTCTGGTCGGTCAGCCGACATCTTCATGACATCAGACGCGCCCATTATCTTTGATTCCATGTCCTATGGGCGCGCCGCCAAGAACCAGGTTGAGAAGACAGTTCTCAATTTCGCAGGGGTCAAACCCCGGAAGACCTTTCAGTTCGGCCCAGTGAAAACCGCCTCTGCCAAGCAGGTCAACTCCTGGCTCACCACCGCGTCGAAGCGTGGAGAGCGCATGGCCCGCCGCCTGTCGAAAGCGTGACTTGCCGCCTCGGCCAGCTTGCGCCAGACAAACCGGTATGAAAACGAGCCCAGAAACACACGTGCCTCTGACCGGTTTTGCCAGATGCACCAGCGAAGAGATGCAAGCCCGTGCTGTGGCGTTCCATGAGACGATGGCAACGCGCCGGTCCGTTCGCGATTTTTCGGACAAGCCTGTCGACAGAGGCGTCATCGAGGCCTGCATCCGGGCAGCCGGCTCGGCGCCCTCAGGGGCCAATCACCAGCCCTGGTTCTTTGCCTGTGTGGGATCGGCCGAAAAGAAGAGCCAGATCCGAAAAGCGGCGGAAGCCGAAGAGCAAGCATTCTATGCCGGCAAGGCTGGAGATGAGTGGCTGGACGCCCTCGCCCCGATCGGGACGGACGCCGAAAAACCCTATATGGAAATCGCACCCTGGCTGATCTGCATCTTCGCACAGCGGCGTGGCGGCGCTGAAGCAGGAGAAGACCGCAAGAATTACTACATTCATGAAAGCGTCGGCATTGCGACTGGCCTGCTGATCTCAGCCTGCCACAATGCAGGTTTGGCAACACTGGTGCATACGCCGAACCCGATGAGCTTCCTCAATGAGTTGTGCGGGCGCCCGGCTACGGAAAAACCCTTCCTCATACTCGTCGCGGGTCACCCGACTGAAGGCGCAATGGTGCCGAAACACGCCCTGAAAAAGAAATCGCTCAGCGAGATTGCGAGCTTTCTCTAGCTGCTGATCACACCGGCCGCCTGAAGGCGTGAAAGCACTGGCGCAAGCATGCGGTCGATGGCCTCTTCGCCAGGCGTCACACTGCCATAGGCAGGCAGCCCTTCATCAGCGATCACAAGGTCAACTTCAAACTTCGCTGGATGGGTGAACCTGTAATGTGCAGCGCGGACAGTGGTCAGATAATGCTCAAGCACATTGGGAACGGTACGGCCACGTTCAACGACGTCCCGCCGGAGCCGCCGGGCGAGTCGCAGATCGTCGGGCGTATCGACATAGATTGACAGGTCGATCATCGGGAACAGGTCTGGCACGGACAGCGCATGGATACCTTCAAGGATGATGACCGGCTTCGGGTCGATCCTGAACGTCTTCTCCGAATCCCGGTCGTGCCGGTCGAAATCATAAACCGGCTGCTCGATATACTGGCCCGACTTCAGCGCCTTGATATCATTGACGAGGTGCTTGTTATCTTTCGAAGCCGGGTCGTCATAGTTGGCCTGCGCGATGATGGCTGCCCGCTGTTCAGGGGTGTCGCACGGGCCATAGTGGCGCATCGGCCAGTAGTAACCGTCCTCATGGAAGATGACGGCACTTTCGGTACCGAGCCGTTCGATCAGGGCGTCGGCCAGCGTCGACTTGCCCGAACCGGAGCCGCCCGACATGGCAATCAGGAATGAATTCGAAGTCATGCGGTGGATGTAACCGGAACCAGGTAGTCAGGAAACCCGGAAGGGCTGTAACCGCTACCCGACGCGCACAGCCACGCCGTCCATGCGGACGGCGGAAGGAGAAATCACCATCCCGTCGACGCTCATCATGCAATAGCGGATAGGGCTGCTCCCCTGCGCGCCCAGCAGCTGACACAGGTCCAGCGCGTATGGCAGCAGAAGGTGCGACGCGAGAATCGGCTCCATGTGAATCAGCGATTCAAGACCCGGCGTCCCCAAGCCCTTCCAGTGCGCTTCAGCGCTGCCGACATGCGGCGGATCTTTCTCGAAATCAGCGATCATGTCCTCACGCCAGGCGGCGAACCAGTCATCTACGAGGCTGATAAAGACGGGGGTGTGCATCGCACAGGAGAAAAAAAGCGGCGTATGCCCTTCGCCTTCCCAGCGATGGACCTGGCCGAAATGTGTCGCCGGCGGCGCTATGGCAGACCGCGGCACCGGGATCATGGTTTCCCCGTCAACAACGACGAATTCGGGGCCAACCGCGCCAGAACTCATGTCATTCCCCTTCCCGCAGGGAGTGAACGCGTGAGAGCCCATTCGCGTCAAGCGCGAAACACAGTGTGACACTTCAAGGCTGCAATGGTGATTACACGGCAGGCAAACTGCGTCGGCGTCCGTATTCTTCCACTTGCGCCGAGCTGCGGCGAAGCGCAAAACGCCTCGCAATGGCAGGCTTCATCACTCTCATTGCACTCGGCTTCAGCCTTTCCGTAGATGCGTTCGCGGCAGCACTTGCCAAGGGCGCCTCCATGCAGCGGGCCACGCTGATAGATGCGGTGCGGATTGGTGCGGTGTTCGGCGCGATGGAAGCCGCGATGCCGGTCATCGGCTTCATGATCGGCCTCGCGCTGGCAAGCTGGGTTCAACCCGTCGATCACTGGATCGCCTTCGTATTGCTGCTGGGCGTGGGCTTCCACATGCTTTGGGAAGCATTTTCCGGCAGCGTCGAAACCCATGAAGAGAATGTCGAGATCGCCGCCCCAGGTCTCGGCAAGGCTGGCCCGTCATGGGTTCGCCTTGTGCTGGCCGCATTAGCCACTTCGATTGACGCGATGGTTGTCGGTGTTTCGCTGGCCATGATGGATGTAAATATCATCACCGCCGTCCTAATTATTGGAGTGATCACGACCGCCATGGCCGCTCTTGGCGTCCTTGCTGGGCGAAAAGCGGGCAGCTGGCTGGGGCGTTATGCCGAGGCTGTCGGTGGGGTCGTGTTGATTGCACTCGGCTCGCTGATTCTCTGGCAGCACCTGTCGCAAGGCATCTGAAACAGGCCGCCCCATTGACGCCGGGGGCGCCCGTGGCTAGCTCCGCGCCTGATCAGAGCGACGCAAACGAGCCCTGCCAGAGCGTTCGACCCGCCGGCAGCGGCAAGAGGAGGCCAGCTTGGCACGTAATCGCAAGAAAAAGGGCCTGCCGGTGCACGGCTGGCTGAATGTCGACAAACCCGTGGACATCACCTCGACGCAGGTCGTCGGCAAGCTGAAGCGTCTGTTCAATGCGCAAAAGGTCGGCCATGGCGGCACGCTGGACCCGCTGGCAGACGGCATCCTTCCGATTGCGTTCGGAGAGGCGACGAAGACCGTCCAGTGGGCCATGGATGCCGACAAGGAATACGTCTTCACCATCGAGTGGGGGCGGTCGACGTCTACGCTGGACGCGGAGGGCGAGGTCGTCCGCGAGTCTCCCGTGCGACCGGAACGCGATGCCATCGAAACCGCTCTTGAGCGTTTCGAAGGAGAGATCGCACAGATCCCTCCCAAATACTCAGCGATCAAAGTGGACGGTGAACGCGCGTATGATCTCGCCCGGGATGGCGAGGAGTTTGAAATCCCATCCCGCGAAGTTGTCGTTCACGAAGCGCGTCTGGTTGATACCCCGGATGCGGACCACGCCACTTTCCATATCCGCTCGGGGAAGGGTTTTTATGTGCGGGCGCTCGCACGTGACCTTGCAGAGGCGCTCGGCTGCGAAGGTCATGTTTCCAAACTCCGCCGCATCCGCGTTGGCGTGATGCACGAGGACGATGCAATCACCCTTGCCGAGATAGACGCCATCGAAAGCCGTGAAGCATTGCTGGACCTGCTGCTGCCGGTCGAGGAAGTGCTTGAAGATGTGCCGGATATCGAAATCAGCGACGAGGATGCCGCGGCCTTGCGTCAGGGACGTGAAATTCTACTTCTACCCCACGTTGTCGAACGGTGGCGCGAGGAGAAGAACCCTGATCCTGACGACCGCCTGGCGCTCGCCATGACCGGCGACACCGCTGTCGCCATGGGCGAGATAAGGGCTGGACGCTTCCAACCCGTCCGGGTCTTCCAGCTCTAGGGGTCAGACCACGCTCAGCTGTGGCGCAGACACGGCCGTTGGAACAGGGCTCGGCTCAATCACCTCGTCCTCCTTCGGCCAGAAGCGATCGAGCGCTTCGGTCAATTCTGACGATCCGATGACGCCACCCGGCTCTATCCGGACGAGCGGTATGCCAGCGTGACTGAACACGTTATCGACGAGTTCGTCGCGCTTTTTCCGGTGGTCCAGAAGGTGGGTGCTGTCATCGATCTCGACCGCGAAAAGGACCTTGCCCTGGCGTGACAGGACAACAAAGTCGACGTGCTTCATGGCGATGCGGTTAAAAGCACTCTGCCAGGCGCGACGGTCGCGGCAGCGCACGTTGACAATATCGGCGATCCGCACTTTGGGACATAGATAGGCACGTTGGCGAAGCCTGACCGCCAGCTCTTTGAACGCGGTTCGCTCATTTGCAGTCAGCAGACTGTTCTTCGCCTGATAGCGCACCGTGGCGATCTTGGGCTTCAGCCCTTTTCCGCGGTCTTTGCGCTTGCGTCCCTTCGACACTGGTTCTGAAACCAGCGAATAGACCCCCAGAACCAGAACAACGCAGATTATTACGGTGCCCAGCAAATAGGACATCATATTACCCCCATATCATCCTAAGGGCGATTTAGAGACCTGCGGTTGAGCTATGATGAAAACCGAAACGCGATTTTCTGCATCACGTTAACGTTAAGGGCGGCGCCATGCGGATTGGGAACATCTCTTATGCTGAATGCTTCTCTCAAACGAGCGCACACGGGCACCCACCTCGTGGCTAACGCAAGCGAGATTGCAAAAAGGATTTTTTTGAGATGGCAGAGAAACTGTTCACTCCCGTCGAACTTGGCGACCTCACACTTTCCAATCGGGTCGTGATGTCTCCGCTGACGCGAAACCGCGCTACGGACGAAACCAATGAACCGCATCAGCTGCATGAAGAATACTATGCCCAACGCGCAGGTGCCGGCCTGATCATCACCGAAGCCACACAGATTTCGCCGGAGGGTAAAGGCTATGCCTGGACGCCGGGGATTTATAGCGATGGGCAGGTCACTGCGTGGAAGCGAGTGACTGACGCAGTGCATCGCAAGGGCGGACGCATCGCCATGCAGCTCTGGCATGTCGGCCGTATTTCGCACACATCACTACAACCGGATGGACAGCCGCCCGTCGCACCATCGGCGATTGCCGCCAAGTCGCGGACATTTGATGGCAACGGATTTGTGGAGACCTCTACGCCGCGCGCGTTGGAAACCGAAGAGATTCCGCGTCTGATCCAGGATTACCGCCACGCAGCCGAAAATGCGAAGAAGGCCGGATTTGATGCCGTCGAAATTCACGCAGCCAATGGCTACCTGATCGACCAGTTCCTGCGCGACAGCTCCAACCAGCGCACAGATGCCTATGGCGGCTCCATCGAGAATCGGACGCGTCTGCTTGCCGAAGTTATCGAAGCGGTCACCCATGTCTGGGACCCGGCACAGGTAGGTGTTCGGTTCGGTCCGTTCTCCAACGCCAACGACGTCTCCGACAGCGATCCGGTCGCCCTCTTCTCTCGCGCCTATGCCCTCGCCGAAGAAGCCAAGCTCGGTTTCCTGGACATCATTGAAGGCCAGACTGGTGGACCGCGTGATGCGTCGGATGAAAAGCTTGCCGACTTGCGCAAGCATTTCTCAGGCGTCTACATCGCCAATAATGGCTTTGACCGCGATCTCGCGATCACGCGTGTCGAGAATGGCAAAGCTGATGCAATTGCTTTTGGCCGTCCATTCATCGGCAATCCCGACCTCGTTGAACGGCTGAAGCGCAACGCCCCGCTGAACGAGAGCGACCAGGATACCTGGTATGGCGGCGGCGCTGAAGGCTACACCGACTACCCAACGCTGGAACAGGAAAAGGCGAAAGCCTGACCTCCCCTCACTCCCTCCCTGTTCCAAGCAAGGCCCGCCTCTCTCCCCGGAGGCGGGCCTTTAGCTTTTCTGCCGTCCCGAAAGCCATCAAGAAGCGATCTCCGGGCAGTCGAAACAACAGGCTGCCCCTTTCCTTTCACGGCTAAATGTGCGATGTGCGCGCCCTTGAGGCGAGCGTCTTGGGCTCATGCCAGCTGGACGACATCCCGGTCGGCTTTCCCTTACCGCCCTCCCCAAAGAACCACCCTTGAAAACAGGGTACATTTGAAACGGCCTGAAACGGCCAGAACGAAGAGAGTATTCACGATGTCGATCACGGCAGAAAAGAAAACTGAACTGATCAAGAAATTCGCCCAGAACGAGGGCGACACGGGTTCTCCGGAAGTCCAGGTTGCGATCCTCACGGAACGCATCAACAACCTCACCGAGCACTTCCAGACCAACAAGAAAGATCACCACTCGCGTCGCGGCCTGCTCAATCTCGTCGCCACACGCCGTAAACTCCTCGACTACCTGAAGAGGAAGAACGAGGGCCGCTACCAGGCTCTCATTGAAGAGCTGGGGATCCGCCGTTAGGCACCCGGCCAAATCCAGCCCGCCGGACATGGGGTCCTGGCGGGCTTTTCGTATGTAAGAGAAAGACCAACTTATGTTTGACAAGCAAACCGTGTCGCTGGAATGGGCCGGCCGCACGTTGACGATCGAGA
>JAYZBJ010000174.1:0-5276 GCA_036338795.1 Pseudomonadota bacterium
CCCTGCATCCAGTCATCCGGAATGGTGGCCTCGATACGACCATTCGTACCGCGCTTCAGCCCGGCGATGAGTTCACTGTAAAGCGGCATGGCGTCGAAAGCGCAGCTAGTGCTGGCTCTCCGGCGTGGTCACCTTCATGCCGTTCAGGTCATCGGAAACCGTGATCTGGCACGACAAGCGGGAGTTCGGTTGAACGTTCTCGGCAAAATCAAGCATGGACTGCTCCATGTCTTCCGGCTCACCGACCTTACCCATGAAAGAGTCATCGACATAAACGTGGCAGGTCGCGCAGGCGCAGGCACCACCGCAATCGGCATCAATGCCGGGGACCGAATTCTTGATGGCGGTTTCCATCACGGTCTCGCCGTTCTTGGCTTCGATCGGGCGTTCGGTGCCCTCATGGTCAACATAGATGATCGTCGGCATGGGTCGTTTCTTCTCCTCAGACGGCTGCGGCCGCTATTTCTTTCATGCTTGTGGATGTATCACTCAATCGGTCCGCCGCAATGACGGCACCGTTCATGATAAGCTTCTTGGACGCGATGAATTCAGGCGGGCTGTTGACCGCATCCACCGCGATGAGCCGCCCATTTTTGAGATAGAAGGCGGCAAACTTCTTTGCATCCCGGTCACCGCGCACGACGACTTCGTCATGACCCTGCGAGAGACCGGCAATCTGTAGCTTGATGTCGTACTGGTCAGACCAGAACCACGGGCAGTCCAGCGCGGGACGCGGCTTGCCCATGATGGCAGCGGCGGCGAGCTTGCCCTGTTCTATCGCATTGTGAACGCTTTCGAGACGGCCTGTCCGGGCATAGTGCGAGAGCGGGCGGACCGTGCAGTCACCGGCAGCGAAGACGCGCGGATCGCTTGTGCGGGCGTCTTCATCAACGATGATCCCGTCACGGCAGGGCAGCCCGGCATCGGCGGCAAGCTCGATATTCGGCAGGATACCGATCCCGGCGAGCACCATGTCCGCCTCGATCTCTTCACCCCCCGCAAGAACCGCGTGCGTGACCTTGCCATCCGCGCCCTTCAGCTTTTCGAGGCGCGCGCCGACGCGAATGTCGACGCCATGCTCGCGGTGCAGGTCCTGATAGAATTCCGAAATTACCGGGCTCGTCACGCGGGCAAGCACCCGGTCAGCCATTTCCAGAACCGTGACCTCAAGGCCAAGCTGGCGCGCGACCGCAGCGGCTTCAAGCCCGATATACCCCGCCCCGACGATGACCAGCTTGCGGCCATCAATCATCTTCGGCTGGATATGTTCGACATCGGCGATGTCGCGCAGGTCGAAGACGTTCTCGAAATCTGCGCCCTCAACCGGCAGGATGCGTGGCCGCGACCCGGTTGCGATAATCAGCGCATCATAAGGCAGCTTGCCACCATGCTCGAGGTGAACTTCGCGGGCCGACCGGTCGATCCTGAGAACCGACTGGGAGAGCAGCGTCTCGACATTGTTGTCTTCATACCACGCGGCCGGTTTGAAATAGAGACGGTCTTCGGCCATCTCGCCTTTCATATAGGCCTTGGAGAGCGGCGGACGCTGGTAAGGCAGTGCAGCTTCATCGCCGACGAGCGTAATTGCGCCTTCATAGCCGAACAGGCGCAGCGACTGCACGGCCTGTGCACCAGCCTGGCCCCCGCCAATAATGACAATCCGCTCTGAATTCGACAGGTCCACGCCTGCTTCTCCCTCATATTTCTTTTTTCATGACGCAGGCGTCACGTATTTTCAAGAACTTCCTCCGCGCGATAACAGCGCAGGCAGGCATTGGAAAGCCTGAAGGCTTGACCCGCAGCGCCAGCCGTCACATGCGAGCGTGAAAGAAGATTGAACACCAGCGAGGCACAATGGCGCACCCGTCCGCAAAATTCATCGATGTCCTGCACGCCCGCGCCCGCAAGCTGGAACGCGGCGACAGCCTTACGCCGCCGATCGTCAACGCCGCTAAATACGCGCTGCCGGGCGACCCTGACCACCCCTTCCCTTACGGTCGCTTCGACAATCCAAGCTGGGGCGCGGTGGAGCCTGCGATCGGCGTGCTCGAAGAGGGCGAAACGGTCTGTTTCCCGTCAGGCATGGCCGCCGTCACCGGCGCAATCATGGCCTGCCTGAAACCGAAGGCCAGGGTGCTGCTACCGTCTGACGGGTATTACACTGTCCGCCTGCTCCTCGATAACTTCCTGCGCCAGCACGATATCGATGTGACCGAGATCGCGACCACGCAAATGGAAGCCCATGACGTCTCAGGCTACGACCTTGTCTGGCTGGAAACACCCTCCAATCCGGGGCTGGACGTTTGCGATATCGCCCTGATGGCAGAGCGGGTCCATGCTGCGGGCGGGCTGCTTGTCGTCGACAACACATCCGCGACCCCACTGCTCCAGCCGGTTCTGGACCTCGGGGCCGACCTCGCCGTCTCTTCAGACACCAAGGCGCTGTCTGGCCATTCCGATGTCCTGTTCGGACACGTTTCGGGACGGGACGAGGCGCTGGTCGCCAAGGTGCGCGAGTGGCGCAAGCTGTCGGGCTCAACCCCCGGCCCCGCAGAAGCCTACCTTGCCTATCGCGGCCTGATGACGCTGGAGGTGCGGCTTGACCGGATGTGCACCAATGCCGAAGCGCTGGCCGATCTTTTCGTCGCCCATGAAACCGTCCAGTCCGTTCGGTTTCCCGGTCTCGCCGCTGACCCTTCCCACCAGACCGCGATGAAGCAGATGACGCGCGGCGGTTTCGTTATCGGGATCACCTTCGCGGACGCCGCCATCGCGGAGCGCTTTGTCGATGACTGTCCGGCCATCTTTGCAGCCACCAGCTTCGGCGGCATCCAGACGAGCGGCGAGCGACGGGCGCGCTGGGGCGACGATGTCGCTGAAGGCTATGTCCGTCTCTCGGTCGGATGTGAGCCGACACAGGCCCTGATCGACACTATCCGCCAGACGCTGGACCAGCTCGCATGAGCATGGTCGAGCTCTTCCTGCGCGATGAAGCGGCAACGGCACGGCTCGCCCAGCGCCTTGCCCCGCAATTGAAGCCCGGCGACGTCGTCGCCCTGCGCGGCGGCCTTGGCGCGGGCAAGACCACTTTCGCACGCGCCCTGATCTCGGCACTCAACAATGCCGAAACGGATGTGCCGAGCCCAACCTACACGCTTGTCCAGACCTATGACACGCCCGGCCTTACCGTCTTCCATTTCGACCTTTACCGCCTCGAAGACCCTGATGAAGTCATGGAGCTAGGCTGGGAAGAAACCATGGACGGGCTGGCGTTGATCGAGTGGCCTGACAAGGCGGGCGACCACCTGCCTCAATGGCGCCTCGATCTCACGCTTGAACAAACAGTGGATGGGCGCACAGCAAGGCTGGAAGCGCATGGCGAAGACTGGCAATCTCGACTTCATGGGTTTTGACGCAGACCGTTTGCTACAGATCGAGGCTTTCCTTGCGCGGGAAGGCTGGGACGAGGCACGTCTGGACTGGCTTGGCCAGGATGCTTCAACGCGCCGTTATGGCCGCCTCGTTCGTGGCAGCGGACAGACTGCCCTGCTTATGGATGCCCCGCTTGTTGAGGATGACCCCTGCACGCCAGCGCTGACAGATGCCGAAAGGCTGGCGGGCGGCTGGAACAAGCAGTCCCGTCTCGCAGCCTCCCGCGTTGAGGCGTTTGCGGCGATCGGGGGCTGGCTTCGCGAGAATGGCTTCAGTGCGCCCGAAGTATATGCCGGCGACCCGGAGCTGGGCCTCGCCATCATCGAGGATTTCGGCACCCTGAAGGAGTTCGCCCGTCTCATCGAGAAGGGTGAGAACGAAGTTACGCTCTATACCGCCGCGGCGTCTGCCCTTGCAGACCTGCATGCGATTGACCGCCCGGCCATCCTGAAGGGCCTTGGCTGTGACTGGCCATTGCTGGCATTTGACGATCTTGCCCTGCGGGTCAATTCCGACCTGTTTGCCGACTGGCTACCCCGGCTCGATCCTCGCATGAAGATGAGTGATGCCGCGCGCGCGCGTTGGGAGACCGAACGCGACGCCCTGATCGATATGGCCCGTGAATTCCCGCGTGAGCTGACGCTTCGCGACTATCACGCTGAAAACCTTATCTGGCTGCCCGAACGCGACGGGCACGCCCGCATCGGCCTACTCGATTTCCAGGACGCCGTGATCGGCTGGGACGCATGGGACATGGCAATGCTGGTACAGGATGCACGGCGCGAGGTGACGCCAGCGGCACGCAAGGCCGCCATCAACACCTATCTGGACCGGTCGGGAAAGAACGAGGCCGCCTTCCTTGAGCGCCTTGCCGTTATCGGCACGCTGAATGCGCTGCGCATCGCCGGCATCTTTTCCCGTCTGATCGCGCGCGACGGGAAAGAGCGCTACCACCTCTTCCTGCCACGCCAGAAGAAACTGCTCGCCCGGAATCTCGAACACCCGGCCGCCGCAGGCATGGCGGACTTCGTGCGCGACATTGCCCCCTTCATTTTCGAGGAGGCCTGATGGCTGACCTTCCCAAGACCGCGATGATCCTCGCTGCCGGGCTCGGCACGCGCATGCGACCACTCACCAATGACACGGCCAAGCCACTGATCGAGGTTGCCGGGAAGCGGTTGATGGACTGGCAGGTACTGCCGCTGATCGATGCGGGCGTGCGCCGCCTCGTGGTCAACACGCACTGGTGCGCCGATCAGGTCGAAGCGCATGTGAAGGGCTATCGCGGCGTCGAAGTAATCTTCTCGGACGAACGCGAGGAAGTGCTCGAGACTGGCGGCGCGCTCGCCAAGGCCGCGCCCCAGCTTGGCGAAGAGCCTGTCTTCGTCGTGAACACTGACGCTTTCTGGGGACCGAACGACCCTGCCCCGCTGCACCAGCTTGCCGACGCCTATGATCCTGTCCGCATGGATGAAATCCTCCTTCTGGCGGACAAGGAACGCAGCCTCGGTTTCGGCGGACCGGGAGATTTCTTCCGCGCAGAGGACGGCACGATCACCCATCGCGGCAATGCTGACGAAGCGCCCTGGGCCTATGCCGGCCTGCGCATCGTGAAGCCTTCGCTCTATGCCAGCCACGCTGCCGAACCCTTCTCGGCTTTTCGGATATGGTCAGACCTGCTCCCCAGAAAGCGGATGCATGGCCTGCCGCTTGACCGGTTCTGGCTCCATGTCGGTGATCCGCAAGCGCTGAAGGATGCCACCATGTGGATGTGGTGCCACGGCGAATGAGCGTGGCCGACCTGTTCTCTGCGGATGCACCAAAGGTCTGGACGATCCCGCCCG